>JBAUIP010000308.1:0-10425 GCA_049683055.1 Pricia sp. | reverse complement strand
GTTGGATGTTGTCTATTTTATTCTCCATTTCACTGGCGGGTTCACTGATTGGCAACTAATGGACAATAGTAGGGGATACTTGCAATCAATTCGTCTGATTCTTCGTAAGGGTCAAAAATTGCTCTTCCAGACTCTCCTTCCGCTTGACCAGATGTGAGAGGACGATGTTTTCTGCGAAAAGCATTTTGTTGAGTTCGGTAGCGTCCATTTCTTCTTTAAGAATGGCCGTTACGAGTTCGTTTTCAATCCTGATTTCGCCGAAACTGGCTTTTTTTTCTAGGAAGGCCGTCAACTTTTCGGTATCCTCGGTACGCAGCTCGAAAAATCCATGGCTGGCGAGCATTCCGTCTACGCTGCCGGAATATAGTTTTTCCCCTTTTCTGAGGATGACCACGTGGCTGCAGACCTTTTCCACCTCGTCCAATAAATGGGATGCCAGCAAGATGGTAGTGCCTTCGGAGGCTATTTTTTTGATAATCTGCCGGATTTGGTGGATGCCCTGTGGGTCGAGTCCGTTCGTCGGCTCGTCAAGAATCAATATTTCTGGGTCGTTCAACAGGGCAGAGGCAATGGCCAGACGTTGCTTCATGCCAAGGGAATAGGTTCGGAACTTGCTGTTCTTACGGTCGAGAAGTCCCACTAATTCCAGTTTCTCCTCGATTTTGGTATCGGGCACTTCTTTGATTTTACAGACCAATCCCAGATTCTGCATCGCGGTCATGTAAGGATAGAAATTCGGCCTTTCGATAATGGCACCCACTTTTTTCAGGGCCTGATGGGTCGAGGTGTTGCCATCGAACCATTGAAATTCGCCCTTGGTACGGTTCACAACGTTCAAGACGATGCCCAAGGTGGTGGACTTGCCACTTCCGTTCGGGCCGAGAATGCCGTAAACATTTCCTTTTTCAATAGTGAAAGAGAGGTCTTTGACCGCGGTCAGCGGCCCGAATTTTTTAGTGAGGTTGTCGACGGTGAGAATTTTTTCCAAAGGATACAATTTTTCAGGGTAGGTTCGTTCCTATTAAGTTGACGACAAAACCGTAGTTTTGTTACAAAGAACGCGTCTCGATTTTAAAAAAGGCCGAATTTTCAGGTCTCTGTCACGGAATTATGGCGCTTTCATAGAAATCCGATTATGTCCGAAGAACGATTGATGTCGAAGAAGAAACCGGCCTATCCGGTCAATAAGGCACTCGATGCCTATCTCGACCATTACAACCGCAAGATAGAGATTCCAATTTTTTATGAGGATTTGCTTCGGTTTTCCGGATCCGTGGTGGTCTACGATTCCAATGATGAAGACACCCTTTGGATACGCGTCTACTACCCTGAATTCGAACGGAAGGAAATCGATGACAGCCTTAAAAAGGTCTATTCCATCTTGCATTCCGACGGAAGTAATAACATCCACCAATACTTGAACGTAGATGCCGTAGACTACTGTACCTTTGGTAATTCCAAGCCCTTCCGCATTAAGATTCGAAACATTCTCAACGATAATTTCACCTATTTTTACGTCAAGCGAACGGATGCCTCACGGATTTACGGATTGGAGCTCGAGCACATGCTCTCCCCCTACAATCTCAACTTTTTGGTGTACAAGGATACTTTGATCGAAGAGCACATCGCCGGTATTCCAGGGGATGTTTTCATCAAGGATATGCTGCCCAATTGCACCGAATCGGAGAAAGCGCAACTCGCCAAGGAATTCGTAAAGTTCAACGAGCGTTGTATGATCCGGCTACTTGGGGATATGCGCTCGTACAATTATGTAATCGTGCCCGTTCACGATTTCGATCACGTCGTTTATCGGATACGCGCCATCGATTTTGACCAGCAGTGTTACGAAGGGAAGTTAAAGGTCTATCGCCCCCAGTTTTTTAAGGAAAACTTTCAAATGGTCGAACTGGTTCGTCATAAATTGTTACGCAATTCCGTGGACCAGTATAAGTTGGAAGAACGCTCCATTGTTGCCAAACGGATTCTCAGTTCTGGAAACCGCATTAAAAAACTTAGGAATATCAGCCGAACGGATACCATTTCGACCGAAGAAAATATCAAGATGCTCCGGGAGCAGATCCAAGAACTCACCTTGGACCCAAATTTCAACAAGTGCGAAACCATGGGAGAAGTACTTGACCTTGCACTTAACTTCGTACGTCGTAATTATCAGGATGTCAGCATGAAGCAGATTATCGAGCAGAAAATTAAAATCTAGCTTTTTTCTTCCTTATTGAAGTACACCAAGTAGTAGTACATCTGCCGCTCTTCGTCCCAACCTTTCTCCACGAATTTCTGGGCGGATTCCGGGTTGATGAAGTCCATTTTTATCTGGATGTTGGTATCCAGGTTGATGACGTTCTTGATTTTTTTCCTGGCGTCGGAAACAGCCTTGTTGGCGATATTGAAATTGGAGACGTCCTCGACGCTGTATTTCGGTCCCTTCTCGACCTTGTAGTGCTTGAACTCGGGGATGAATTCGGGATTTTCCATGACCTCGTTCAGAAAGTTACTCTCTTCGAAGGCGTCGTTCTTGGCAAAGTGGTTGACCGCGCGGTTCATAAAGAGGACTTCCTGCTGCTTGTCCTCCGCTGGTAAGACAACATCTTTGGCGAAATTCTGGCAGAACTTGAGGTAGTTTTTGGTGTAGAAATTTTCATCGGTCAGAGGCACTACGTCCAAGAAATTTTCAAGCCAGTATTTGGTGTCGTAGCGGTTGCTGTCGACCGAGAGCACCTTGTATCCCTCTTCTTTACCAACGTTGAATATCAGGCATCCCTTGTCCAACTTGTTGATGTTGACCCCTTGTTGGATGACGATATCGAGATTGCTTCCCTTTTCTTCGAACTGTAAAAAGTCATGCTTCAGCTCGCTTTTGAAAATCCCGATGGCATCGGTCTTCACGTTATCCAGCAGAATTCCGGTGAGGTAGGTGACATAGACCTCGCCACTTTTGATATGTGGATGGTTGGACTGCTCGAAAAGGTGCGTCGCGATTTTTTTGGAATTGGCGTGCAGGCTGTTCGGATGGTCAAAGATTTCTGAAGCGGTCTTGTAGAGCTCATTGAATTCCATGTCGACCTCATGGGCCAGTTTATAATAATTTTCCTCTTTTTCGCGGAAGGGCTTGAAGAAATATTCCTTTAGAAGTCCGGTCGTCTCGTCGTTGAGCCTAAAAGGTTCTTCGGATAAAAAAATGCCTTCGCTCTTGTTTTTGTTGCCCACTCGATGAATGGAAAGGGTTTCGATTTGGGTCGGGAATAGATTAATCATATAGGAATTTTCTTGTTAATTTTTGGTTGTTGTGGGTTCATTAAATATTTGTTTAATTAACCTCTTTTGACACTGTGCCTTTTGGTTTAATGGTTGGGTACCTTTGTGGAATTGGTGGCTTAACGGTCTTGGAATAAGATTTTTTAGATGGTGGCGAGAATCCGAAGACAATTTTTCTTTTGATGGGCCCCTGCATATTAATTCCAGTTCTCATCAAAATCCAAGTCGTCATAATTCTCAAAAGTATCCTCGAAATCGAAAGTGGATTCGGACTTGAAATTCGTTTCAGGAGGATTTTCGGGCAGTTCGCCGAAGCTGAACAGTAGATTGGGGTAGGAAATTCCTGCTTCCGGTTCGACAATATCCGCCAGTTCCACTAAAAACGTCCACATATTCAAAAAGTCGTAAACGTAAATCAGCTTCGGACTTGCCTCGGTCATGACATCCTCCAAAAAGGTTTCGTTCATGAGTCGGACATCCTCCCCGCTATCGCTCATGTCGAACAGGGCGATTTCCTCATCTTGGTTCCATTCCTCGTCGCAGGTGTAAAAAGATGCCATTTCGTTCCCCAGAAATCCAAAGGACTGCGAAATGGCGTTGTGGAATTCTTCCATCGTGCTGCTGTCCTCTATCTCGATATCCCTGAAAATATCCTCTTGGGCGTCTAGAATGATGCGTATTTTGTAGACCATAGTGTTCGTTTTTGCGGGAAGGCAAAGTTACGAAGAATATTGAGTTTTCTTTGCCCTTAGGGCTTCTAGAACCAAATAGAATTGAACCCCAAAAAGTATCGAGGCAATAATCAAATGTATCGGCTGGGTGGCGAAGGGGAAATCGAGGTAGTACATACTGATACCCGATGCGGCCTCTATGAACAGCAGCAACAGCACCCAATTGATTTTTGAAAAGCCGAGTTTGCGCTTGTAGATAAGCTGCGCTACAAAGAGGTTCAGCAAGACCACGATGATGGAAAACGAGCGATGCGCGTAGAATTCCCATTCAGCGTTTTCGAGCCACAATCCCTTGGCCGCTTCCCCGACCACATCGATGCGCTCGTCAACGAACTGGCGGACCTGGGTGCCCAGTACGATTTGAATCAGGGTGGCCGCTAGGGCGAAGCCGATTAGGCCCAATAGGTTTTTCCTGTATTTATGGTCCGAGCTGACCGGTTCGGTACTGTCGTCATCTGTGGTGGTCGGTCTTGTGGTGCTGCTTTCCGGGCCTATCGGTTCGGCAGTTTCCTGATTGAGGCAGGCCGGTTTTGTGGCCTTGCGATTTTGGCCGGCCAGTCGGTCGGTACTTTGATGGGAGGTGACCTTCTTAGTAGCGTGTATCAAGTAGAGCAGGAGTGCGACTATGACCAAGGCCATCATCATATGCAAGGTGATTTTCAAAGGCTCCAAAACCGAGTAGACTACGGTCGCTCCCAACCATGCTTGAAATCCCATCCCGAAAACCACCGCCCAGGCCAGTATCGTAACTACTTTTTTCTTTTTCCAGAACTTTAGCGAGAATACGGCCAGCACCAAGGTCGCCAATCCTGCCAGAGCACCCATCAATCGGTTGATAAATTCGATCCAGGTATGCCAAGGGTTGAAAATGGCGTAGTCGTGCTTGGTGTAGGGCGCCCAATTTTCATCGCTGTACTCCGATGAGGTCTTGAAATCCTCTTTTGCGACTTTTAAGGATTCATCGCGGATGATAACCTGCCCGCTTTCATATTCCCTATCCGCCTGCCATTGCAGTTCCGAGGCTTCTGTCGGGGGAATGTAGTACCCGAAACATTTGGGCCAATCGGGGCAGCCCATGCCGCTGCCGGTCATTCGGACGGTCGCTCCGGCCGCGATAACCAGATACACCAGAACCAATGAAATTTTGGCGATACTGCGGAAACGTTCTTGCATAGCGCAGATGGAATTTGCGATGCAAATTTACCACTCTACGGCCGCAAATGAGCGCGTTGAGGGGAATGATTTTTATTTCACCGCCAACAACTCAGAACGTCTAGGGCTTGTGACTGCGCTTGTTCAGGGATTTGGACTGTATTGTTCAGGTTCAGGAAAGGCTCGCTGTTATATCCGCGGCCTCAATTGGTACTCTAGTCCTGTACTTAGGAGACCGCGCAAGATGAGAGCAGGGCTCCAAAAAAATATTTCATCGTTCTCTTGGTCGATTATGTTAGAAGAATCTCGGATCGATTATCCTTTGGAAACGGTTCTTGAATTCATAGCGAAGCAATACTTCAAAAGAGCCGTTGTTGAACCGCGTACCTCCTAGCTCGGTGACTTCTCGGTCGTAGGCGAGACCGAGCAAAAAATTGTCATTGATCTGAAAACCGAAAAGAGCGCTTACGGCTGCATCCCAACGGTATGCGGCACCTAGGGTAAACTTATCGTTCAACAAAAAGTTGGCGGATACATCGACTTGTAACGGCGCACCCTCGACCGCCTTCAACAACAGGGCCGGCTTGAATTTCAAGCGTTGGTTCGGCTCGAAAACGTAGCCTGTAATCAGGTAAAGATTGAGCCGTTCTTCTGCCAAAAAGGAGGCACTGGATTCGGAATCGTCAAAATGCTGGGTGGTGAGAAAATTCGGTATGGAAAGTCCCGCATAGAAGTTTTGGGTGTGATAGTATACGCCCGCCCCAAAATTGGGGGAGAACTTTCGGTCGATATTGGCGAGGCCCGCATTGGCCGCTTCCTGGTTGTAGTTGGCCAGTTTATTAAAGTCTATGTTCAGCAAATGGCCGCCCGCCTTGACCCCGAACGATAGTTTGCGCTCCCTCGCAAGGGGAATGGTATACGAGAACAATCCATCGAAATAGGTCTCTTGGTTAGTACCGTTTCCGATCTCATCGTTCACTATCGATAGCCCCACTCCAATCCGTTCCGAAATGGGACTGTGTACGTTCAACGTCTGCGTCGTGGGCGCCCCGTCAAGGCCAATCCATTGCGAACGGTACAGTCCGGCAATACTCAATACGCCGCGCGAGCCCGCATAGGCGGGGTTTACGGTGACCGTATTGTACATGTATTGCGTGTACTGCGCATCTTGCTGGGCCATAAGGCCCGAGAGCGATGCGGTTGCAAGAACAAGGGATATCAAAAGTGTTTTCATGAAATTTTCTTAATGGGATTGCCTACGTGGGATGGATGTTTATCTGTTGACGTAAAGGTATCCATTTTTGGTTTTGGCCTCTTCTTGGTTAACGTAGTCTATGATATAAAAGTATACCCCGACCGGAAGCTCTTCGTTTTTATTGATCGTAACCCTACCGTTGGATGTACCCCGGAAGGCATTGCGGCCGTTGTCGTACCCATTGACCTCATACACCAGAACGCCCCAGCGGTTGTATATACGTACCGTGTTGTCGGGATAGCTTTCGATGTTCGTAATCCGGAAGATACCGTCATTGATACCTGGGCCGACCAAATCGGTCTCGATTTCGATGTCACAGGCGGTGTCCGCGGGGGGCGTACCTCCGTTCGAGCTGCAACCGTCCAGCGGATCGGTACCTTCATTGATTTCTCGGCCGTCGTTGATGCCGTCGCCGTCGGTATCGGCATTTTCGGGATTGGTGCCCCGGTTTTCTTCCTCGACGTTGGTGAGTCCGTCATCATCGCAATCGCTTGTGTCAAGTGGGTTTCCGCCATCGGAATCACAATCATCGAGCGGATTCGTCGCATCCGTCACTTCCTGACCGTCAGCTACACCATCGCCGTCGGAATCGGGTTCGGCCGGATCGGTGCCCAAGCTTACTTCCTCGCCATCGGTCAGGCCGTCACTATCTGTGTCGCGATTGTTCGGGTCGGTACCCATATCGGCTTCCATGCCATTGCCCAGTCCGTCGTTATCACAATCCGTAGAGGGCAGGGGAGTACCGTTGCTCGAATCGCAATCGTCCAAGGGATCAGTGTTGTCCGTCACCTCTTGACCATCGTCGATACCATCCCCATCGGAATCGGGATTGTTCGGGTCGGTTCCTAGGGCATCCTCTTCATTATCGGTCAGGCCGTCATTGTCCGAATCCTGCGATACGGTTACGATGCCCGTGCCTTGGTTGCCGGCCTGGTCGGCTACCGTAATATTCAGTAAATCTCCATCGGTCAGCGTTGGGAAGGTTCCAAAGTCTGGCGTGGTGGTCGCGGTATCCAGCGTCCAGTCGCCGTTTCCATCGGTCGACACGGTGTAGGTCGCTTCAGGATTCCCATCGCCATCCGTACCGATTTCGACGGTCAGTGTTTCATTGGGATTGCCCTGTCCTAATAGGATGGGGGTAGTATCCTCTGTAGAAAAACTATCGACGCTAGGTTCGGCCATGTCGATAATGATCGGGAAATCGTTGGATGGGATACTGCTGTTTCCGGCCGCATCCGTAGCAATGACCGTCACCGCATAAGGTCCGTCGCTTAGCATGGTGGACTGATAATCGAACGACCAGTTGCCGGATGCATCCGCGGTGGTGGTGCCGATGCTGGCCCCGTCGATAAATACTTCGACCGTCGAATTGGGTTCCGCCGAACCGATAAATCTCAAAGTGTTGTCCGAGGTAATGGCATCGCCATCGATATTCGTATCATCGCCAATGGCCGTTACGATAGGAACATTAGGGGCCACCACATCATACTGGATATCAAGGGTCACCTGAACGGCGGGATTGCCCGCTATGTCCGAAGCATCGGCGGTGATGGTTTCCGTGGCATCGAGATTCTGGATGTCCGCCACGGGAACCTGTAAGCTCCAGCGATCTGAAGTTACCGTTGTTATGTAGGTGATACTATTCAGTACGACGGTGACCGTTTGGCCTTCCTCGGCTTCGGTGGTGCCCGAAAGGGTGACGGGACTGTTATCTTCCTGTGCGTTGATGAAATTGTCCTCGGCAACCACATCAATGGTGATGGCAGGAGGCGTAATGTCATGCCGGATATTTTTATTGGCGGGTACCGAAGTGTTTCCGGCCACATCGGAGACCTCCGCGGTAATCGTTTCGGTATCCTTCAGGGCCTTGGCATCCATTGCGGGAATATCAAGGCTCCAAGTACCGCCGTTGACCGTTGCGGTGTAGGTCTTGTCGTTAAGTGTTACGGTAACGGTTTGCCCATCCTCCGCATCGGCGGTACCGCTGATGGTAACGGAATTATCGTCCTCCACGGCATTGATTCTATCGTCTCCGGAGACAACGCCTATTGTGATGATAGGGGCGGCAGCATCATGTATGATATCACGGATGGCCTGGGCTGCGGGGTTTCCCGCCCGGTCGTTCACGTTGGCCGTAATCCGCTCGGTCGGGTTCAACGCCTGTGCGTCGGCGGCCGTAATATCAAGGCTCCAAGTTCCCAAGTTGGCAGGGGTATTATAGATTTTGTCGTTCAGTACCAAGGTCACCTGCTGGCCGTCTTCGGCATTAGTGGTACCGGAAATGGTCACAGGGCCGTCGTCTTCGGTGGCGTTGATGATATCGTCCCCGGCAACAATATCAATAGCGATGGTCGGCAGCGTGGTATCGTGCTGTATATCTTTGCTAGCGGGTGCCGCAGGGTTTCCGGCAATATCGGAAACATTGGCGGTAACCGTTTCGGTGGCGTTCAAGGCCTGTGCGTCCGCAGCGGGGATATCCAGGTTCCAGATACCGGTGTTGACGATTGCGGTATGCGTGTTGACGCCTAGGATTACCGTTACGGTCTGTCCGTCTTCGGCGTCCGTGGTTCCAGAAATGGTAACCGGACTATCGTCTTCCGAGGCGTTAATAACGTCATCGTCCGCGACCAGGTCAATGGTCAGGGTCGGGGCCGTAGCATCATGCTCGATATCCCTTATAGCTTCGATTGCCGGATTTCCAGCTAGGTCGCTGACGTTCGCGAATATTCGTTCTGTAGCGTCCAAGGCCTGTGCATCCGCTGCAGGGAGGTCAAAGCTCCAGTTTCCTCCGTTGATCGTTGCCTCGTAGGGATTGCCGTTGAGAACGATGCTGACCCGCTGCCCGTCTTCGGCATCGGTGGTACCTGAAATGATCACCGGACTATCGTCTTCCAAAGCATTGATTACATCGTCCACAGCAACGGTAGATATGGCTAAGGTCGGAGCGGTAGGGTCATGTTTTATAGGCCGTGTTGCCTGAACGGCCGGGTTGCCGGCCAAATCGTTGACATCGGCAAAAATAGTTTCGTTCGTACCGAGCGACTGTGCGTCCGTTGCCGGAACCTGTAGGCTCCAATTGCCGGAGTCGACCGTTGCGGAATAGGTATTTCCGTTGAGGAGTACGGTCACGATTTGATCATCCTCGGCGTCGGTGGTACCGGAAATCGTAACGGGACTATTGTCTTCCAGCGCATTGATGACGTCATCGCCGGCTACCTGGTCGATGGTTAAGGTCGGGGCGGTAACATCATGTTTGATGGGGCGACTAGCCTGTGCGGCCGGGTTGCCCGCTTCATCTAGGACATCGGCGGTAATGATTTCATCGGCATCGAGTGCCTGTGCATCGGCCGCTGGTACGGAAAGGCTCCAGGTACCGTCAGCTACGGTGGCTGTATAGGTTACCGAATTGAGTACAACGGTCACAATCTGGTCGTCTTCGGCGTTGGTCGTACCGGAAATCGCTACGGGACTATCGTCTTCCACCGCGTTGATGATGTCATCGACGGCCACCTCGGTGATGCTGAGGCTTGGGGCCGTAGCATCATGTGCGATGTTGCGGGTCGTCGGAATAGCCGGGTTGCCGGCGGTATCGGAAACGTTGGCTGTAATAAGTGCGTTGGGAGGTAGTGCTTGGGCATCCGCCGCTGGAATATCTAGGCTCCATGTACCATCGGTAACGGTGGCGTCGTAGTCTTTTCCATTTAGGGTTATCGTTGCGATTTGATCGTTTTCGGCGTCGGTGGTTCCCGAAATGGTTACCGGGCTATCATCTTCGATATTGTTGATCACGTCGTCGATGGCAACGGCGTCGATGGTCAGGGTCGGTGGGTTGCCGTCATGGCGTATGGGCCGTGTAGCCTGTACAGCGGGGTTGCCCACGGCATCGCTGACATTGGCCCGAATAAGCTCGGTAGCGTCCAAGGCCTGTGCATCCGTCGCCGAAATATCGAGGCTCCACCGCCCAGTGCTGACGGTGGTCATATAGGTATTACCGTTCAACAAGACCGTTACGAC
>JBAUIP010000307.1:0-2892 GCA_049683055.1 Pricia sp. | reverse complement strand
GTTCCCTGGACGGTCAGGATGCCGAAAATCCGGTAAGAATACAGCGCCTGGGAGAGGCCATAAATAAAACCACTGCCGTAATTGGTACGATTTACGGGGAATATGAGATTTTCAACGGCTTGAAGTTCAAATCGCAGGTCGGGTTGGACTATTTCACATTCAACAACAATCGGTTCGTTCCTTCCTATAATGACGATAGCGAAGGCGGTGCCACCCATTCACAGGTTTTTGCCGAGATTACCAAAAACTCCGGAAATGGGCAGACCCTGTTGTTTACCAACAGTCTGAACTACACCAAAACTTTCGGCGAAGCGCACAATGTCGAATTTCTGTTGCTCTCGGAAAAATATGAAAACACGTTCAATTCAGTTGACGCCACCAGCCGTAATACAATAAGTGATGAGGTCAACCAATTATCGAACGAACAGTCCGCTCTGGGCAGTCAGACATTTGTATACAATCGGATCGGCTATTTGGCCCGTTTGAACTACAACTACGATGGGAAGTATATTTTGGCCGGATCCATTCGAAGGGATGCCTCCTCTCGATTCGGTGCCAACAATAAATGGGGCTGGTTCCCCTCGGTTGCAGTAGGTTACAATATTGCGAAGGAAAGCTTTATGGAAGACACCCCCTTCAGCACGTTTAAGATTAGGGGCAGTTACGGTTTGGTCGGTAACGACAACATTGGTAACTACCAATTTAGCCCAACCTTGAATACCGATTTCCTATATCCCATAGGAGGCGTTGCCGTGGTCGGTACTACTGCGGATGGTTTGGCCAATCCCGATCTCAAATGGGAAGAAACGGCCATAACAAACATCGGTCTGGATATCGGCTTATTTCAAGAACAGTTCACCGCTTCCCTTGAATACTACAACAACACCAGCGATGACCTGTTGCTAGGAAGGCCCACTCCGACATCCCTTGGTTTCAATACCGGCAACGTTACCGAAAACGTAGGTTCCGTAGAGACGAAGGGGTTTGAAGTCAATTTGGGATACAACGATTTCGAGGGTGATTTTACCTGGTCGGCCAACTTGAATTTCAGTACAACAACGAACGAGGTGAAATCCTTGGGCCCCGTCGAGGAGATTACCGGTGGAGATTTCGAGGGAGCCAATATCTCCAGGATAATTGTTGGAGAACCTCTATTTTATTTTTTCGGTCTGGTATCCGACGGTATTTACCAGTCGCAGGCCGAGGTCGATGCCGTTTTTACGGCGAATCCGGACCAGACCAACGTACAACCCGGTGATTTACGCTTTTTGGACCTTAATAATGACGGGGACATTACCTCGGAAGATCGAACGAAAATCGGGAATCCATTCCCTGATTTCACCTATGGCCTGAATATCAACGGTGCGTACAAGCAGTTCGATTTCAATCTCTTTATAAATGGCGTGGCGGGCAACGATATTTACAATACCAACATTTATGATTTGAGGGGCCAGCAAAGATTGTTCAATGCCGGCGTCGAGGTCCTGGACAGATGGACGCCTACAAACCCGTCCAACACGGTCTTTAGGGCGCAGGGATCCCCACAAAACACGGCTATATCCGACTATTTTGTTGAAGATGGTTCCTATGTACGACTAAAAAACTTTACCTTAGGATATACGTTGCAGAGTAATATGCTAGAGGATTATTTTTCTAAATTTAGGATATATATTAGTGGCCAGAATTTGGTAACGATAACCGACTATTCAGGTCTCGACCCCGAGATTTCGAACGCATCGGATGATGCATTCGAGCAAAATGTGGAATTGGGGGTCGATCGGGGAAGTTACCCTCAACCTTTATCCATACTAATGGGACTTCAAGTTACTTTCTAAAAAACAAAAAAATTGATATATTATGAAAAACGCAAAGTTTATTTTAACGTTGTTTGGCTGCTTCTTGCTGATCGGTTCGTGTAACGAAGAGGATTTGGAATTAACGAATCCAAATCAGTTATCCCCGGAATCCTTTTTTAAAAACGAGGCCCAGATAGCATCTGCGGTGAATGCGGCCTATTCGAATACACAGACCACTGGCCTTTGGTCCCGTCATATGTTCTTCATGATGGATAATTTGGCTCATGAAAATGGAGGCAATCAGCAATTGGAAGCGGATAAGCGGCAGTATTTGGACTTTTCCTTCGACTCCAGTCACGCTCCGATTGCGAATTATTGGGAAAGCTGCTTCCGGGGCATCAACAAGGCCAATTTTGTCATTGACAACGCCGAGGCTATCAATGACATTCCCGAGGGCCAACTAAGCGCCGCTAACAAAGCGAAATATATTGGGGAAGCTAAATTTTTACGGGCCATGTTTTACTTTTACCTAGTAACCCGGTTTGGCGATGTACCCTTAATAATAAACACGCCGGAAGGTGGCGACGGCTTTCCCCGAAGTCCCCAAACCGACGTGTACCAGCAGATTATTCAAGACCTTACCGAAGCTGCCCCGGTGCTTCTTCCAAAAGGAGAGGAAGTGGACGGACGAGCTACGCAGGGTGCCGCCTATGCAATGTTGGGCAAAGTATATCTATTCCAAGAGCAGTACCAACAGGCCTTGGATGCCTTCGATAATGTCACCGGTTATTCCTTGGAAGCCGATTTCTACGATAATTTTACCGAGGAAAACGAACATGGGGTCGAATCCATTTTCGAAATTGAATACAACGACGAGTTGGGAACGGATGCTCAATGGGATTCAGGGGTTAGCGGTGCAGGGCCCAATGAGGCGACTTTCCGCGGTCAGGAATACGGGCTTTTGAACTGGTTCAACGTATATCCATCCGATCGTACCTTAGATGAATTTGAAGAGGGTGATTTACGGTATGCCGCCAGCTTCTATTCCGTGGGCGATGAATATTCCGAAGGCGTTATCATGGAATCTGACCTTGCC
>JBAUIP010000306.1:0-3699 GCA_049683055.1 Pricia sp. | reverse complement strand
GTTGGCAAACCTGCTACCTTGGCGAAATACTTGTAGGGATTTGATTTTAATGTCTTGCGAGCTTTGTAACTTTCTACGTAGTTTCGGTCATATCCAAAGAGTCGGTCGAATGTCTTTTCTGAAATCTCGAAAAATTGGTCCCGTTTAAAACCCCTTTTGACGGTTTCACCATTCAATTTGGCTTCCGATTCCCGATAGCTACTTCCTGGGGAGAGACTGTACCGATTTGTGACATCCTTTCGGCTCATAATGATATGCACATGCATCTGATCACCAGGTTTTTTCATTCCCTCTTTAATAGGTTGCCCATTTATCTTATGGGGCATCTCGCGATACAGTCTCCGAATTTCCTTTTGTATTTTGACCGTGCTTCCTTGCAACTCCCCTCGGTCAACCTTTCGAATATCATTCTCCAATTTAGCTATCTTAGCCATATAGGGTCGGTTTTCTTGAATTTCTCTATCCTTTCCTGAGTAGGACCGTTCGTGTTCGATTTTTGCAAAATATTTCAACTGGTCAACATTGACAGGTTCTCTTCGGTAAAAGGCTGCAGCGTAGTCCTTCATTATTTCACGAACATATTTCCGTAAGAGAGCAGGATCATTATTGATCGCCTTAAGCTCCCTTTGACTAGGGTTGATAGTTAAAGAATAGAATTTTGGTTCCCGTTTTTTGAGTTTGGCAGTGTTAGCATCAATTTCTTTTACAACAGTTTCAGGATCTATCCTATCGTTATGCTGGTCGAAGAAAGGTTCTTGAAGGTCGGGATGTTTTCCGTCATTCTCCTTTTCGAGATAGTTTACGAAATCCGAGGCACTCCGATTATAGGTGCTGTCAGAATGTTGACGCGTGATGGTAATATACATTATGCTAGTGTTTGGGTTTGTACGTTACTATCAATTTTTGTAGGTCCTCAACAGAAATCAAAAGTTTGATGTAGGGTTTGCCATAAATCGGCTTTACCTGCTCGGTCTTTTTTTTCAAAAGCTCGTGGAATTCCTGCCTCGCTATTTCGAGGTCGGCGGCCAATCTCAGTTTTTCCTCTTTTATCCTTAAAAAATCATAGGCTTTGTCGTAATCGGGCTCACTATCCTTCACTTTATTATCAACGGGCTCATTCTTTGAGGAAACTCCTCCCAGCTTTGAAGAGTATCCGAAAAGTACTTTGAGCATTCCAAGTATCTGTTCAATTTGTTCCTTCTCAATTTTACGGATAAGACCGATGACCCGATTGGCGTTCATATCGGAGCGATCGGATAACAATTGTACCGACCTTGATTTTCCATTCTCGTTCTTTAATAAACGTAGGTGACTATCTATCAAGGTTTCCATAACTTCTGATTGGGTGCCGGCCAATTTCTGGGCGTATATCCGGAATCGCTCGGCGGTAGCTTTTATTAATTTGATGTTTGCGTAATTTCCCATTTTTAATTTCCTTGATTATCCATAACTGAAGGTAATGTTGGTAAAGGTTTCCGAACGGTTATGGATAACAGTCAAGACCCTTGGATAACGATTGGATAAGTACGGGTAAAAGATAGATTATGTTCGATTTCCTATGTAATTGTAACCAACTGAAAACATGAATATTACAATAATATAATCTCGAAACGTCGCTTTAGCGCGTTGCCCTCTTGCTATTCCTTTTTTCCGCAGGAAAACTTTGTTTGGAATTTAGCTCGGTGTTTCTCGAACTGAAATCTGAAGATGAATATTAACGGAGTTACGAGTTTATTTTTATGGAATTATCCTTAAATGTTATAGATAAATCGAGAATCAACAATTGGAGGCAAGAAAAACCCTTGAAGTTTCAAGGATTTTAAATGACTGTTGGACTAGGCAATCAGATTATAGCATATGTTTAATTTGATTTTTCAAGGAAGATAGTCTTCAAGAATCATCGTAATTCCGTCAAGTTCGTGATACAAATTTTCGGCATCTTCCCCGTTTGCTTTCTCCGCGAGTTTTTTAATCCTACTGAACTCTTCATAGTAGTGTTGATAATGCGCTTTGGAGTTCTTTGGTATATGTTTGGTTTTAGTACTCATAATATTCTTAATTTTATTTTATTGATATTTTCAAAGGATTCCATTTTCGCCAAAACTAAAGTAATCGCCCTCCGGTAAAATAATTAGGTGATCTAACACCTTGATATCGAAAAGTTCGGCAGCGTTCTTTATTTTCTTGGTTACTTTTAAGTCGCCGCTACTTGGCTGCTTCGACCCCGATGGGTGATTATGAGCTAATACGATAGCTACGGATAGGCTTTTCAGGATTACGGCAAATAGGATTCGTATATCTACTAATGTTCCCGTAATACCTCCGGTAGATACCTGATAAACTCCTTTAACCTTATTAGCATTGTTGAACAGTAGTACTTTGAAGGTTTCATGCAGTCCAATAGTATTTTTGTCCCATGTTCTGTAAAGTAGTTCAGCTAGCATATCCGATCTATTAATAGGGATGGAGTCTATTGTTCCCAATTTTTCACAGTAGCTAATCTTTATTTCGTTAATTTCGTTTTGCATTGTTACACATTTGAGATTAATAATGTAGGAGGGCGAGGCTTTCCACGGAATCGCCCTCTTTAATGTTTAATATTCGCTAGACAACATTAATGTGCCGTTCATGTAGAAAAGACGGATTTTTTCTAATGGAAAATCGGTCGCATGGTACTTATGGGTATCCAAAATATTTCCGTTTCCGTCGCTATATTCGATTAGGGCACTGAAACCAATTCTTTCCCTTTCGTCATCTGCTAGCTTTTTAAAATCTATGGTAATGAAATGGCTTCTGTTCATAAGGCTATTGGCAACAACGGAGGCATCGGTTACCAACCAAAAGCATTCGGCGGCATCCGCCAAGTATTTCACTCCATCGGTAAACTGGGTTTTCAATAGGGGTATTTTGTAGAAGCTCTCCGTACCTATAAAAGTCTCGAGGTTGCTCCTAAGTTCATAAGGGCATATTGTTGTTTTCATGTTACTTTATTTTAAGAGTTGATAAAAAGAGGGCTAAACCTTGTGGGGGTCTGCCCTCTAGTTCGAAGTACAATTATGTTGCTTGGTCGTTATCGCTCTTGTTGCCCAAGAGCAATAGTTCATTTACGATTATCTCGGTGACATACCTTTTTTCGCATTCAATAGTCTCATAACTTCTGGAGGTCAGTCTACCCTCTATAGCTATTTGTTTGCCTTTGTGAGCATGATTAGCGATTAATTCGGCAGTCTTGCCCCAGGCGACCAAGTTGTGCCATTCTGTAGTTTGTACTTTTTCTCCTCTGGTATTTTTGTAATAACCGTTCGTAGCTAGCGATACACGCATTACCTTTTTACCGCTCTCCAAAACAGTAATTTCTGGGTCGTTTCCTACGTTCCCGATTAATTGGACTCTGTTCCTTAGCTTGCTCATAATTGAAAAATTTAAGGGTTTTTGAATATTTCCCGTACGGCTATCGCACGGACATTTAAACTGATTTACTTATTATATCCGGAGCGTTTTCCTTTTTTTGTTTTTTGACTTTTGTTCCGCTTCATTTTTGAGTATTCGATATGATTTCATGGTTTCTGTTTTTGATTTACTTCCCATAGTGCCGGTGGCGTATCCTTTTTTTGTTGCTAGATACGGTACAATATCCGGGCATGGTAAGGCGTATAAATAGTGGAGCGTAGCGCAACGGTTTATGCCGCTGTCCATGAA
>JBAUIP010000305.1:0-6122 GCA_049683055.1 Pricia sp. | reverse complement strand
GTCCACGGCGTAGTGGTCCATGCAGCAAATGAATATCCCCCTCGTTCCGTAAGAAATCAGGTAGCGAAGCATCAATAGCTTTGAACTGGGCCACCGCAGTAGTATCGGTCACATCTTGATAGGTGCCGGGCTGGTTAAGCTCGTGCGAACTGAGACCCGTACCGGCCTTGGGCGAATAGGGCTGAATGGTGTATCCCTTGTAGATGAGTCCCTTCTCGTATATTTGCTTCAACAGCCACCAGACCGTCTCCATATATTTGGGAGTATAGGTGACGTAGGGGTCGTCCATATCGACCCAATAGCCTACCTGTTCGGTCATCCGGTTCCAGACATCGGTGTAGCGCATGACCGCTTTTTTACAGGCTGCGTTATATTCCTCGACCGATATTTTGTTGCCGATATCCTCCTTCGTGATGCCCAGCTCCTTTTCGACACCGAGTTCAATGGGGAGTCCGTGCGTATCCCATCCAGCTTTTCGCTTGACCTGAAAACCCTTCATGGTCTTGTACCTCGGAAAAATATCCTTGATGGTACGCGCCATGACGTGATGTATACCCGGCATTCCGTTCGCCGATGGGGGACCTTCGTAAAAGACATAGCTCGGCCCACCTTCCCGCGAGGAAACGCTTTTTTCGAAAATTCCGTTTTGCTTCCAATAGTCGAGTATTTCCTCGGCCACTTGGGGCAAGTCCAATCCTTTATATTCGGCAAATTTCATTACAGCCAATCTGTTGGGGCCCGTCTCATCCTCCGAATGAAATCATTACGAACCCTAATTAAAGGCTGCAAAACTAAGCAATTTTACCCGAAAGTCTTCCGGGGAAAATGCACAAAAAAAGCCCCTGACCTAGGGCAGGAGCTTTTCGTAATCGGTGAACCCATTTTGAGTTCATGTTCGGATATTATTTGGTACCTGTTATGGTCACATCGGCGCTCAATTGTAGGGTCGAAGTAACGCTGATCGCACCGAGATCCAATCCTGTGGTGGATTCCGCTTCCAACAAAGCGTTGAAAAAGAATTGGTCGCCATCTTTAGTATAGGATGCGAATACCAACTCGTAATCGCCTTCCGACAGAAAATTCAGGCTATAAAAACCATCGGCAGAAGCAACCGCGGAACTGGTCACCGCATTGGCAAAGGTCACATTGCTTTCTCCCTTGCCCTTGGTTTCGGCCTCGGCATCGAAGCTTCCTTTTTTATAGGCATAGACCACTATTTTTTCGAAATCGCCCGAATCATCCGCGGAACCTTCGATCATCCCGGTAGATTTCTCGTTCAAAGCGCGGATACCGGCGGAAAGTTCGGACATGCTCACGAACTCAAAATCGGAGGGGAACGAACCTTGCTCCTCTTTGATAGTCTTTCTCAAATCGAAATCGATCACGACTTCGTTGGAAGCCTCGGCAAATACTTCAAAGGTATCGCCGACATCGATACTGGAGGCACTGGCCTCGATTTTATCCTTTTCGCCATCGACCGTTGCTACATAACAACCGGGAGCGTTTCCTGCGGCATCGGTGGCATAGTCCAGTTCCAGTTCGATACTGGAATACGAACCTGCTTCGAGGTCCAAATTACCCAAGGTTTCGGTCTTTCCGTCCACCAAGGCGGACAGTTCTATCGTGGTCTTGCTAAAGCCTTCCAAGGAAGTACCGTCGACCTTGA
This sequence comes from Pricia sp., assembly GCA_049683055.1. GTDB lineage: Bacteria > Bacteroidota > Bacteroidia > Flavobacteriales > Flavobacteriaceae > Pricia. Next base: position 4,456 of record JBAUIP010000305.1, on the reverse strand, counting down.
CATCCGAAATGGTCACGAAGACCGCCTCGACATTGGCGTGGTCGACGGGCGCATCGGTAATTTTAAAGGAAGTGTTGTAGGCTTCCGCTTCCATTGTCGTGGAATCATCTTCATCATTTTTGCTGCAGGAGGTCATCGTCAATAGCGACATTAAAAAGATTCCTGCTGCTTTTCCGTAATTTTTCATAAGATTTGGGGTTGAATTTTGGTTAAACATCATAGTACTAACGGAGAAATCGTCCATAGCGTTTTAAGAAGGACAGAATATTCACCGTTTTTCGATGAATCGTAACAATTTGACCTAAAACCATGTAGTTCATCGAATAAACATTCTTCCCAACAATAATTGGAATATAAAATTTAGAGGAATCCGTCTAAAAATCCGATCCATACGTAGCTATTTGAAATCGAATTAACAATCGTAAAAACCTATAATCATGAGAAAAGTATTTTTAAGTTCAATTTTAATGCTCGCTTTGAGCGTATCTTTTGTTTCTTGCCGTGAAGAGGCCGACAAGGCCAAAGATGGTATGGAAGAAGCTGGCGATGATATGGAAGATGCCATGGATGATGCCGGTGACCAAATGGATGAAATGGGCGATGATATCGAGGATGGCGCCGAAGATGCTGCCAATGATGTCGAGGATGCCGCTGAGGACGCCGGCGATGAAATAGAAGATGCCGTTGACGACAACTAAGTAGTATTAGCTTACAATTTTAAGAAGCCCTGACAGCGATGTCGGGGTTTTTTGTCTTCTAACGGTGCCGCTGAAAGTTCGGAAAGGTTCCAAGAAACCGTTCTGGGATGTGTGGACAGAATTTTATAGGTTATTTTAACGACCGGAGGTAAAAAACATAAAAATAGTCGCCATCCTTTAAGCACTCTCTAGGACTATTTGGAATTTGTAGGTTTTTCAGATCTTCTGTCAAAATCTCTTAGGATGGACCACACAGCACCATTGAATTATCCGGTGAGTTAGGGCACATTCCGAAATTCCATCAGAAATTATACCCTAGTCCGATGATTAAATTCCGCCCGGGAGCGGCGATACCGGAGGAGTAAGAGCGGTAGCGCTGATCGGTGATATTCTCAAGGCTTAAGGATGCTTTGAGCGCGTTCGAAACCGAAAACTGCGAACGGAAATTCAGGGTGTACCATGAGGGGGAAAAGGGATTTCCCTCTTGATCGCTAGCATAGATATAGGTCTTAACACGCTCCGATGTGGCGAGGTCCTCAAAGACGATTTCTCCGTTGTAGTTGAGGAAGAGATCAGCTTTCCAACGTTGCTTGTTCCAGATGATGTGTAAATCACCAAAGGTTGGCGGAACGTGCCTGGCGGGCGATTCAGTTCCGTCATCCTCTTCTTCAATGCCCTCTGTCAGGGTGAGATTGGATGCGAGGGACCAATGGTCCGTTAAAAAGGCTTCTAGGCCCAGTTCGAGTCCATAGACATAAGCTTTCGCTGCATTTTGAATGGCCTGTACATCGCTCTGCTCGCCGTTATACTCGATTTGTGATTGGCCATTGAACAGGTAGTCACGGCGGACCAATGCATCGACCAAATAGGTATAATAGGCCGATCCTTTTAAGACCACCTTATCGTTGAAATTTTTTCGGATGCCCAGTTCCCCATTGTAAGCGTATTCAGGTTCCAAATCGGGATTGGGCACGACCACCCCCCCGGGCTCGGAATCGAAAATTTTTCCGATATCGTCAATGTTGGGCGCGCGGAACCCTGTCGAGCCGTTCAGGCTAATCTGCAAATCGGCTTTGGGGAACCAGCTGAACCCAAGACTTCCGGTCAGGGCGCCATTGTTCAAATTGGCATTATCGAACGGAAAGGGATAAAAGGTTTTGTCAAAATCGGCATCGATCCAAATATGGCTGTACCGCAGACCGGAAAGCCACGTAAAATTAGGCTGGGCCTTATATTCCCCGTTCACATAGCCTGCCGCGCTCTGCCAGGTCGAACCGTCGGGGTATCTAGAGGCCGCCTTGATGGTCTCGCCGGTAAGAATGTTCGATTGGCTGCCGTCGGAACCGATGTTGTTAAATATATATTCCGCCCCGTAGTACAGTCTTAGGTCCCCGATTTTTTTATTTTCGAAGTCCAAGTTGGTCGAAAGGGCATCAACCTGCTCCATGGTCGTAAACCGAATCGGATCCTGAAAATCGCGGTCGTTGCGGCTTTCTTCAAAACGCTGATAGGCCGTGGTAATCTTTACACCATCGTAAAACACGCCCTTCCCCTTTTTTTCAATCTGTAGGTTGCCCATCAACCATTTTTGGGGTCCGTAGAACCATTCTGCCGAACGTAGTCCGTTGCCTTCGCCGTTCGGGCCGCTACTTTCACTATCCGGACGAATCAAGCGGTCGTACCGGGCAAAATCGGAGGTCTCGGAATAATGGAGTCCCACCTTGTAGTTCCAAGTATTATTTGGCTTAAAGGCAATCTTTTGCATCAAACTGATTTGGTCATAGCCTGTCGGCACCTGTTTTTGGGGATTATCGTTCTCCACCAGAAAATCTTCCCCGTTTCTTCGGATAACATAATTCTCCCTTAAGTAGGAATCTGGCCCATGGCTCCCCATCTTTAAATCCTCAAAATCGGAGAAGGAAATACTGGTCAAAAAGGCCCATTTTTTTCTTCCTATGTTTACATCGAGATGTGCGGTATTTTCAGTGTTGGCTGAGGCGAATCGATAGTTGGCCTTTCCCGAAAAGGTAGCGTCGTCATCCCCCGCGAAACGGGCCTGCTGGGTGTAGAAATTCATTACCCCACCGATGGCATCACTACCATAGATAACGGAGCCCGGCCCGAAAATGACTTCCGTCTTTTGTACCGTAAAAGGGTCTATGGATATGACATTTTGCAAGTTGCCGCCCCTAAAAATGGCGTTGTTCATCCGCACCCCGTCTACGGAAAGTAGCAGTCGGTTGGTGGCAAAGCCCCTGATGGTGGGACTTCCCCCGCCCAATTGGCTTTTCTGCACAAAAATCTTTCCACTGTTCTGTAACAGATCGGCCGAAGTCTGCGGATTCGAAAAGGCAATTTCACGGGCATCGATCCCGACAATTTTGTTAGGGATATCCTTTTTCTGTTGCTCCCATTTTGAAACCGACAGCACCACCTCATCGAGCTGCTCGGCCTTCATAATCAAATAGATGACGCTGCGCTGTCTCGAGATTTGTGCGGGAGTGGCCCGGCGCAAGTTATAACTTAAGTGCTTGAAAGTGAGTCGCTCGTTGCGGTCGAACCGCGACAGGTTGCATTTTCCATTGATATTCGTGATTGCCGTTTTGGAGCGGTCGGTGTTGTAAACGGCCACATTGGAGACAGGTTCCCTGCTTTCCGCATCGAGCACCGTAATCTGTTGCGCAGCTAGGAAGTGAGAAAACAAAAATAAAAGTCCGAAGACGAAAAATTTCATGGTTGTGTCACGTTTGGGAGTGTCACTCTGGGCCTTGGATCTCATTAAAACTTGTGCAAACTTATAATTTGAGTTAGCCTTAATCAACTAATGAACTCAAGACTTACGTGACCCCCTTTCAATTTGCGTTACCCGATTTAAGAGGCCTGTCTAGAAAATACGGCGGAAATGAACTCTGGCGGAGTTATAATCCCACAGAATCTGAATCCAACGGAATCCCGTTCTGGCAGAATCAAGCTCTGGTGGAATCCGGTTCCTTCGGTATTTCACTTCAACCGAAGACCTCGTTCAGGACCGCTAGCGATTTTGGCCGTCGAAACCCCTGTAGATGCAGTTCGTAATACATCACCAGGCGCTGCAAAAGCTCGCGCCGGTCGGTCTGGTTCATCCGAATGGTGTGAATACCATCAAAATGCATGCCCAAGAAGGATTTGAAATGATCAAGATTCTCGCCCGTGAGCACTGGATGAACGGACGGAGTATCGGTAAATTCCCCCTCCATCAAATCGAATGAGGAAGCGCTCATATCGGACACGTCGGGATAAAAGCCTAAGTACTTGGTCAGCCCGATCAGAAAATGGCAATGGAAATTGGCGATTTCGGTATGCGTATCCAACCATTGCAGAGCCGCTTCGAGGTATTCGAAAAGGGCCGGGTTGGGCTCTTCTTCTCGGATGCTATGGCCCAGCATCTCTGCTAGGAACAGTGTCATGGCGTTCTTGGCCATATCATTATGTACCGTTTGGTATGAATAGCTGACCCTCACTTCGCGGATGCTTTCCAAAGTACCCTTGTTCCGATGGTTCGCCGTAAGTTCCAATTGGGTAAGGGGTTGAAAGTAGGCGGATTTCAGTTTGCCCTTTTTGGAGGCCAGTACACCCTTCAACATATACGATTTCAGTCCATCGGAGGCGGTGAACGCCTTCACGATAAGGCTGGTGTCACCATATTTGATAGAAGTGAGGACTATCGCTTTAGTAGTAATCTGCATCTGATGTTGTCAAAAGCCCGTTTGTAGCCGGCT
>JBAUIP010000304.1:0-7290 GCA_049683055.1 Pricia sp. | reverse complement strand
GGTCCATTCCTTTTGCAAATAGATATTTTGGATGCTATGCTCTTTGACCAAATCGGGCAGTTTGTCCTCGGGTCTTTCATGGAAGACCAACAGTGAAATGTTCAGTTTTTCGAGTTCGGCCCTCAATTCGGATATTGTTTGGATTAGGAACCGAGCGCGATATTTTTCGGTTTTTTTAAATCCAAAGTCCCCCTCCGCGTAGTACCTCGGGTCGAAGAAATAGACTGCGATAAGCTTATCACCTTGGCAAGCTTCGGTCAGGGAGCGGTTATCGGCCACCCGTAAATCGTTTCGAAACCACATCAAATTATTCATAAAATATTCATTTTTTTTGTTTTGCAGCGTCCTTATTTCTCCGACATCGCTCGCTACAGTATTTTACTTCCTTCCAATTGTTCTCCCATTTTTTGCGCCATTCGAACGGTAGTCCACAGGTGACGCAGATTTTACTGGGAAGGTGAACTTTCTTGTGGGGCATATAATTTTGTTTATCAAAAATAGCGATTAGCTAAACAGAATAAAAGGATAGTATAAGATTGAAGCATTTTATTTCGCGCGGCCTTTGGCCAGTCGTGCACAAAAAGTAACTAATCCGCATTATTTCCCTAAATTTAACGTCTTGTCGAATTTTCGGATGGCTTAAACCACAAAAAGAATGACACAAACCCCCAAGAACATTGCGATTATCGGCTCCGGATTGGTTGGATCGCTTCTATCGGTCTACCTTCAAAAGCGGGGACATCGGATTACCGTTTTCGACCGCCGCCCCGACATCCGGAATACGCAGTTCTCGGGTCGCTCCATCAACCTTGCGATGAGCGACCGCGGTTGGAATGCCCTTGCGGAAGTCGGCTTGGAGGATGAAATCAAGAAAATCGCCATCCCCCTTGACAAGAGGGCAATGCACGTTATCGACAAACCAATGTATTTTCAAAAATATGGGCAAGGCGGAGAGGCCATCTGGTCAATATCCCGAGGGATTTTAAACCGCCGCATGATCGACATCGCCGAGGAAGCAGGTGTCAGTTTCCGATTTGAAGAAAAAGTATGGGATGTTAACCTCCCCGAAGCCAAACTCTTCACCGGCGAGACCGAAAAAAGCGAATGGAAGGAGTACGATTACGATATTATTTTTGGATGTGACGGGGCCTTTTCCCGGGTGCGCCACAAGATGCAACGCCGCAGCCGCTTCGACTATTCGCAGGACTTTATCGATGTGGGCTACAAGGAGCTTACCATCTTGCCGAACTCGGACGGCACCCATAAACTGGATAAAAATTCCTTCCACATATGGCCAAGAGGCGATTTTATGTTTATCGCCATGCCGAATCTCGATGGAAGTTTTACTTGCACGCTGTTTATGCCCTTCGATGGCGAGGTCTCTTTTGACAGCATCAAGACCAAAGGGGAGGCCAAAGTTTTTTTCGAGAAGTATTTTCCCAACGTCCGCAACGATATCGATAACCTGACCGAGGACTTTTTTAAGAATCCCACCAGTGCCATGGTTACCATGAAGTGCTATCCTTGGACCTATTGGGACAAGGTTGCCCTTGTGGGTGATTCCGCCCACGCCGTGGTACCCTTTTACGGACAGGGCATGAACGCCGGTTTCGAGGATATTTTCGTGCTCAACCAGATTATTGGAAAATATGGCGACCAATGGGAGCAAATCTTTCAGGAATACCAGCAGCAAAGAAAGCCGAACGCCGATGCCATCGCCGAGCTCAGCTACCGCAATTTTATGGAAATGAGCAGCAAGACCGCCGACCCCAAATTTCTGCTACAAAAGAAAATCGAAAAACGTTTTGCCGCCAAACACCCCAACAAGTGGATTCCCGCCTACAGCCGGGTTACTTTTTCCGACCGGCCCTACGCCGAAGCGCTGGCCGAAGGTGATGCGCAGGAAAAAATCATGGAAGAGGTTATGCAGATCGATGACATTCAGCAAAAATGGGATAGTGATGAAGTAGAGTATAGGATATTGAATCTACTAGAGAAATCGGCTTTTTCGTTCGCGGATAGTAAATCTGGAAATTGAAATTAATCAAGCTCGTAGTCCCTGACCACTTTATTGGGTCGACATCATGTCTACGAAGATGGCAATAGTAGGCCAATGGACTCTCCCCGTGAATGTCTTCTCACCATAGAGGAAATGTCTTATCCTTCATGTCGCCCCGACTCCCGCATTTCGGCCCGTCGCATGGGCATGCTGTCAATAAGGTCAAAAACAGTTTTGGCGGAAACCTCAAAAGGTTTTTTCATTTTGGAGCCGCCATCCTTGCCAATAAGTATTGTGCCGCTAAAATCCAAAGCCAAATCATACCGGTCGTAAATATCCTTCGCCTCCATTTCAGATGGGCTTTCATCTGCAGCATAGACGGCATCAGGGGTTACCCTAAAAATGATAAGGCTTCTTTCTTTCAGGCCGTTGCGATTCGAGGTGAACTCGGAAAGCTGCGATTGTAAAGCTTCGGAGTCAGGTTTGGCATCCACTAAAAGTAATATCCGATTTTTCCACTGGAAATCGCCCAAGCTTTGAGCTGATGTGTTTTGGGTAATGGCCATGAAGAGTAAGCTTAGTATGAAGACGTAGGGTCGCATTCTGTTATTTCTAAATTTACTTGAATATACCAAATTCCGGACGTTTTTCTCGTATAAGGGTCAACCTTTTTCTCCTCCAAGCACCAATCTACCAATTTTTCTCAGCCCATTTAAACTCAGCACCAATTAAGTTCTGGCCCCGATTAAGCTTTGGTCCCGAAGAAGTTGGGGAACTAAGTCAAAAAATTGTAATCGCTTTATTGAAATGAAAAAAGCCATCCTAGAAACTTGGATGGCTCTGATATGCTTGGAGTGAAAAACTCAAACCTGGGTTGTAACCCTTTAAATGCGAAAAGTCCGCTTTAAAAATTCTAGAGCTTCGCGAACATCTTCTGCATCTTTTCCTGCTCTTCCTCGGCGAGGGCAGGATCGACTAAGATTCGACCGCTATGCTCATCGGTAATGATTTTTTTGCGGGAAGCGATTTCCACCTGAACCTGCGGCGGAATGGTGAAAAAAGAACCACCGGAAGCTCCCCTTTCGATAGGTACTACGGCAAGTCCGTTCTTAACATTGGTACGTATACGTACGTAGGCTTTCACCAGACGTTCCTCGATTTCTTCCTGATATTTTTCGGATTCGTCCAATAGGGCTTTTTCCTCTTTTTCGGTCTCCTTCAAAATGGCATCGAGCTCGTTTTTCTTGTGCTTGAGGTGCGATTCGCGCTCGTTGAGACGCTCTTTGGTCTCGGCGATGACTTCTTTTTTCTGTTCGATGCGCGCTTTGAATTCCTTAATATTCTTTTCGGCGAGCTGAATTTCGAGCTCCTGGAATTCCAATTCTTTGCTGATGGAGTTGAATTCCCGGCTGTTGCGAACGTTTTTCTGCTGTTCGGCGTATTTCTTGATCAATGCCTTAGCCTCTTCGATGAGGTTCTTTTTGGCCCCGATTTCGAAATTGACGGTCTCAACATCGGTCTTTAGCTTGTCCATTCGCGTTTTGAGTCCCGCGACTTCGTCTTCCAAATCCTCCACTTCCAACGGCAGTTCCCCGCGAACGTTGCGTATCTCGTCGACCCTGGAGTCGATAAGTTGCAAATCGTACAACGCCCTTAATTTTTCCTCAACGGTCAATTCTTTCTTTTTCGCCATATATCTTATAAATAGTTGATAGGATTGGTTTTACTTTCCGACAAACGGATTGCAAAATTAGGAATTTTTTTCCTAAGATAATCGACTAAAAGGTTTTTTGTAAACTGCTCGGTCTCATAGTGTCCGATATCGGCGATGACAATCCGTCCCTCCGCTTTGTAGAACTCGTGGTATTTGATGTCGGCGGTGATAAATACCTGCGCCCCGGAGGCTTTGGCGGCTTCGATGGCAAACGCACCGCTTCCGCCCAAAACTGCGATTTTCCTGACTTTTTGGCCTAAGAGTCGGGAATGGCGTACTACGGACACGTTCATTTTCTGCTTCACCTGCAGTAGGAATTCCTTTTCCTTCATAGGTTCTGCCAGCTCGCTTACCATGCCCATACCCAGGTTTTGGTCTGTATTTTGTAAACTTAAAATCTCATAGGCCACCTCTTCGTAGGGATGATTTTTGAACAAGGCCTGTAAAATGGATGAGCGGTGTATCTTGGAGTAGAGGACATTGATTTGGGTTTCCGCTTCACGGTGGGTCTTTCCGATTTCTCCTTTGACGGGATGTGCCTCCGTACCCGCCTTGTAACTCCCGGTGCCTTCGATGCTGAAACTGCAGTCGGAATACTTCCCGATATTTCCGGCTCCGGCTGTAAACAGAGATGCTCTCAGTGCCTCTGCATCCTCCCGTGGCACGTAAGTGACCAATTTCTCAAGGGAATCCTTTTTTGGGATGAGTATTTGTGGATTTTCGAGCCCCAGTACCTCGCAAATTTTCCCGTTGACCCCGTCCGACACATTGTCGAGTGCAGTATGCATGCTGTAAATAGCGATGTTGTTCTGGATGGCCTTGATGACCGTACGTTCCACATAATTACTTCCCGTCAATTTCTTCAATCCACCGAAAATAATGGGATGAAAGCTGACGATTAAATTGCAATCATGGGCAATGGCCTCGTCGACCACCTCTTCCAGAGTATCCAAGGAAATCAGTATTCCCTTCACTTCCGTGCGGGAATTTCCTACCAATAATCCCACATTGTCAAAATCCTCGGCGTAGCGCAGTGGAGCCAACTCTTCGAGTAGGTCGGTAATCTCTTTTACGGTCATCGGGCTTGTTTTGTTGTCTCCAAAGATAAAATTTATACTTTCGCCATCATGCGGCTACTGAGAAAAATACTGTATCCCCTTTCACTGATCTACGCTTTAGTGGTGAGTATCCGCAATTGGCTTTACGATACCGGCTTTTTTACATCCTTTTCGTTCAACACACCCACCATTTGTATCGGTAACCTGAGCGTCGGCGGCACCGGAAAGACCCCGATGGCGGAGTTTCTGATACGGCTCTTGAAAGATGACTATAAAATAGCCTTACTTAGCCGTGGCTATCGCAGAAGTTCGTCCGGATTTATGATGGCAAATTCCGAAAGCACGGTAGCCGAGCTGGGTGACGAACCTTTTCAGATACATACCAAATTCCCAAAAATTACCGTCGCCGTTGATGCGGACCGCCGCATTGGTATCCAGATGTTAGAGGATAAGGTATCTCCCGAAATTATTGTGCTCGATGACGCCTTCCAGCATCGCAAGGTCAACTACGGATTTTCGATTTTGTTGACCGCATATAGCAACTTATATGTCGATGATTTTTACCTACCTACCGGTAATCTTCGGGACAGTAGGCGCGAGGCCCGACGCGCAGATATCATTGTGGTGACGAAATGCCCAACTCATTTGAGCGAACAAGAGTTAATTGAAATAACCCGAAAATTGAACCCCGAACCACATCAGGAAGTGTTGTTCAGTTCTTTGGAGTACGATCAGAATTTAAAAGGGGCCGGCGGTACCCTTGGAAGCCTAGCAAATAGAAACATCACTTTGGTCACGGGAATCGCAAATCCCGAGCCTCTGGTAGCCTATTTAAGGGAAGCGGGACTCGTTTTTGAACATCTACGCTTCAAAGATCACCACAACTTTTCGGACACGGAGCTCGCCCGATTGCGCACGAAGGAGGTATTGCTGACCACGGAAAAAGACTACATGCGATTGCAGGATAAAGTGGAAAATCTATACTACTTGTCCGTGCGGCACCGCTTTTTGAACGATGGCCGAAAAATCTTGCAAAACCGGCTTGAAAATTTTATGGCAAAGAGGTCTTAATTCGGACGACCGAAAGAATCGGTTACGTAAACTTTCAGGGACATGATACGGAATTTTCGACCGTAGCCGGTGCGGAATTTTTAGCAAAAATTCTAGATTTTAGAAGCCCGGAAGCCTAGGGGGCAGTATTTTTGACCATATCCACGGCTGGCATCTTGTCAAAGATGTTCTCACCGATTTTTTGGTAGAAAACTTCCGGCTTGAACGGTTTGGTCACTACATCGTTACAGCCGGCGGCGTAGAAACTTTCCAAACTGTCGTCCAGCGAAATGGCGGTCAACGCGATAATCGGGGTAAATGTGTCGAACTTTCTAATTTCAATGGTCGCTTCCTCCCCACCGATGCCGGGCATGTGTATATCCATCAAAATGGCATCATAGGCATTTTCACGTGCCATTTCTATGGCCTCGCCGCCATGATTGGCGATATCGCTGGTAATCCCCTTTTTGGTCAACATTTTTTTCGTGATGACCTGGTTGATCTTATTGTCCTCAACAATTAGAATATGGAGTCCGTCGAACTGGTACTCCTTTTCGGTTATCTCAAATGGTACGTCATCCACAACGGCATCCTTGCTTTTGACCTTGAGCTCGAAGAAGAAGGAACTGCCCTCGCCCAACTCGCTCTCCAACTGTATTTTGCTGTCAAAGAGTCCCAATAGGCTTTTGACAATCGTCAAGCCGAGTCCAGACCCGCCATATTCCCTATTGATTTCTATCGAGCCTTGTTCGAACCCGTCGAAAATGCTCAGTTGCATGTTTTTCGAGATTCCGATGCCGGTATCCCGCACTTCAAAATACAGGGTTACCTCTTCATCCAGTTTTTTCATCAACTTGGCGATGACCGTGACCTTACCATTTTTGGTAAATTTCAGGGCATTGCCGACCAGGTTCATAAATATCTGTGACAACTTCAAGGGATCGCTCATCAGATACGTCGGAATATCCTCATCGTATTCCAGCACCAGTTCGGTTTTATTGTTCTTGGCGGTCTGCTGCAACGAATCGATGGTTTCCTGAAGTACCTTCCTCAAGTTGAATTCAATGTTCAGCGCTTCCAACTTGTCCGCATCGATTTTATTGATCTGAAGGATGTCGTTGATGAAGTTCAACAGATAATCCCCCGAAAACTTCAAGGATTTCAAGTGTTCCTTTTGATTTTCACTGGGATTTTCCTCCAAAAGCAGGTGGGTAAGTCCCGTTACGGCGTAGAGTGGTGTGCGGAGTTCGTGGCTAACGGTGGATAGGAAATTGGTCTTGGCCTCCATAGCGCTTACGGCGGAATCACGGGCCGCTTTGAGCTCGTAGTTCTTGGTCTGCAACAGATCGTTGGTCTTTAGCTTGATCTGGTTGTTACGGAATAGCGATACGGCCAACAGGGTAATGATGACCAGTAAGGCCGAGGTGAGCACGGCAGCTATATCGGACTGGTTCTTCGACGCGTTCAAC
>JBAUIP010000303.1:0-5206 GCA_049683055.1 Pricia sp. | reverse complement strand
CCAAAGAGGCGAAAACAATACGTAGACCGCCCAATTGAACTGGGGTCAACCCCAAAAGAGCTTTTTTGATCAAGATAAAAGATGAGCCCCAGACCAGTGACAACAGTATCAGGTAGAGCCACTTTTTCGAATCGTCGGTCAAGGCAGGATGGTTTTCAGTAGACTATTTTGAGATGAGTGGTGATAATCCGTATTTTCGGCAAAGGTGCTATTTTTTTCTTTTGCGGACCAGCGTTTCAGCATCCTGTCGTAAATTAGCGGCAAACCAATTTTTTGAAAGCGATTTCGGCAACTTTTTTTGTTTTCCTTTACGTGCTCGCCATGGTGAGGCCCGTAATGCCTTTGTTCGAGTATCTTATCGAGAAAGACTATATCGCCGAATTTCTCTGTATCAACAAAGACAAACCGGAATTGGCCTGCGAGGGCAAGTGCTATCTGATGCAACAACTGGCCGAACAGAACGAGGAAAAAAGACAGAACCTTCCACCGATTGTAATGGAGGACTATCCCATCGGGTTCGTTAATCTATTTTCGATTGCATCACCCGGTAACACGGTTTCCTTTCGACCATCCACCTTTCCCTACACCAACGACTACAGCTATCTTTTTAGCTATTCCGATTTTCATCCACCTGCTAGACTTTCCTAAAAAACATCCTGTTATCGTAGAGGATCTGCCACTAAATGGTTGACTTGAAGATTGCACAATGCATTTTGCCATTCCCCAGGCGGTTGCGAGTAGCCAGCCTATCCGGCTTCCGCTACGTTATACGTCGGTTCTTTTCCCGATGGATGCAAGAAAATCCTATTAAAAATCCAAAAAAAAATTATACAATGAAGATATTTTTATCCGCCATCGTGCTGATGGCTACGTGCCTTTTAAGCGCACAGGAAACAATGAACGATACCTCCGAAAAATGGACCTCCGGAAGGCCCGACGGCCACGCTCCGATCTCGGTCATGGGCGACCACATGCACGGTCAGGGCGAATTCATGTTCAGCTACCGCTATATGTATATGAACATGGAGGACTTGAAACGCGGCCGTGACGACGCTTCTTTTGAGGATGCGCTGGTCGACTACATGGTAACGCCGACCCAAATGCCGATGAACATGCACATGTTGGGCGCCATGTACGCCCCGAGCGACCGGATTACGCTGATGGCCATGGTCAACGTGACCTCGATGGAAATGGACCATGTAACCCGGATGGGCGGCATGTTTACGACGAATTCATCCAGTTTCGGGGATACAAAACTATCGGGTATGTACCGCATTTACGATACCAACCGGCAGATGGTACACGCCCAATTGGGACTTTCAATCCCCACCGGAAGCATCACCGAAGCGGATGTAACCCCTGCCTCGGCACCGAATGCGGTCGAACTGCCCTACCCCATGCAAATCGGAAGCGGCACCTTCGACCCGAGTCTGGATGTCACCTATCTATTTCAAGGTCCGGTTTTTTCGTATGGCGGACAGCTTTCGGGGGTATTCCGGCTCGGGGAGAACGACCGGCAGTACACCTTGGGCAACCGGTTTTCGATCAATAACTGGTTCGGCTTCAAGCTGTCGGATTGGTTTAGCCTTGGGGCTACATTAGGCCACACGTGGATTGGCGAAATCAACGGGGCGGACCCCAACCTGAACCCGATGATGGTGATTACCGCGGATACCGCAAACTCCGGCGGAAATACTTTGAGCTCCGGTGTCGGTTTTAATATCTATGTGCCGGATGGCCGCTTGAAGGATGTTCGTTTTGGGTTTGAATTTGGATATCCTCTGTACCAAGACCTCAACGGCATACAATTGAAAACCAAGGAGACCGTGACGTTGGGACTACAATATGCCCTGTGAGATTGGATTGCCGCCGTTCAACTGATAATTAATGCTCAGAATTCTGATGTGCGCTGGTATTACGGCGGCGCAGATGGTATATTAGGTCTGTTGGATAAGGCTTTTTTGAGAAATTTACGGTTAGCGAACAGGAAGAACTGCGGGTACGCCAACTTGCCTAAAAGTCAGTTTGCGTACCTTTGCGGTTCAATTACAAAGTGGATAAATGAAAAGAGCAAGTATACTTATAGCAGTCGTTTTGATGGCGTTCGTATCTTCCTGCAAGGAGGAAAAGGAAAACACCCAGATGAAGGAAGTGATGGCCGTTCACGACGAGGTCATGCCCAGAATGGGAAAACTGGGAAGCCTGGTCGGCGAACTCAACAGCAAAGAGAACGACAGCACTGAAATAGGAAGGAAATACAAAGAAGCCCGAATAGACCTTCAGGAAGCGAACGAGGCCATGATGGATTGGATGCAAGGCTTTGGAAACCGTTTTACCCCGGATGAAATACTCAACGGGGCGGAACTTTCCGAGCAAAAAAAGCAGTGGCTCGACGAAGAGGAAGAAAAAATGAGGGCCGTGAAAGAACGGATCGATTCGAGCATTGCCAATGCGAAGGAATTACTGGGAAAGGAAGACTAATTCTCACCACACCGAAAAAAGCGTACGTTCATAGGTATCAAGGGCATCGCCCAGTAATTTAGCTCTATTTTCACCGCCAAATCAGAGACTATGAATTTCGACAAGCTATTTTCCTATTTTTTCGTCGCGATGGTACTCGGAACCGCCTCCACCTTCGCGCAGGATTCCGAAAAAGAGCAGACTAAAATGGAGGAGGTCATGGATGCCTACGACCAGGTGATGGACCGGATGCCCGAACTGGCCAAGCTTATCGGTAAACTGGAGACCAAGGCCGACGCCTCTTATGAGAAGCAAAAATACCGCGACGCCATCAAGGACCTAAAAGCCGCCAACGAATCCATGATGGACTGGATGACCGGTTTCGGCAACCGCTTCGAGGCCGACGAGATGATGAAGGGCAAACCGCTGACCGAACAAAAACAAAAATGGCTTTTGGAAGAGGAAAAAAAAGTGGCCCGACTTCGGGAGGAAATCAATTTGAGCATTCAGCAAGGGAATGAGCTTCTTTGAGAGTCATTCCTTCCAGCGCAAGGTTTCCATAATCCCTCGAATATCATTTTGAAGATAGGCCGCTGCAGGGTAGATGGAGTCGTAATTAGGACGGCTCATAAAATACAAACTGCCGGTTAGAAAATGTTCAGTGCTGTCGGTGATGTAGAACTGGGCTTGCGAGGCGGCGTTTCCGCTGACCTCGTAAAACATTCCGTAGACCTGGTTTTCTTCGTTGACGAAGGGCTGCTCTAAAATCCCATCGGCTTTTACCGAATGTTCGTAGCTCAGTTTTTGTGCGTCGGAGAGTAGTTTTTCTATGTTATCGTCGACCTTTCTATAGTTGATAAAAACTTCCCCTTTCATTTCGGGATACTTTAGGGTCAGGGAATTGGGATTCTTGGTCTTGACCTGTGCCTGTTCGTTATATTCGAAGATGAAATTGTCGGTTTCCAATTCCGCCGTTTCGGGCGCCGAGTATTCCAACCGCAACTGCGCCTTGGGCTTGGGAAGCACCTCTTCTTTGCAGCCTGTAAAAATAAGCGAACAGAATAGGACAGCTAGCTGATATTTAGGGTAGGTCATGTTTCTCGGCTAAATTACGGTTCTCGGCCAATTGACCTCGAATGTCGAATCTTTGAGATTATTTATTGACTTTCGATTTTCAATGCTTGGCTCGTGGTTCACGACTCGCAACTCTTGATTCTCGGCTTTAACTTCTTGATTTTTCAAGACTATCGATTGACTTATTGAACGATTAGGATGAGATTTCCTGCGGCAAGGTCACTTTAATTTGTTTCAAGCGTTTCTTGTCCAGACTTTCCACTACGAAGCGGTAGTCATTAAAGGAAATCCGCTCTCCCTTTCTTGGAAAGCTTCCTGCAATCTCGAGTACGAAACCGGCGATGGTCTCCGATTCACCCTTTTGCTGTTCGAACTCCTGCTCATCGGCGATTTTGGTTACACGGTAAAAATCGCGCAGGGTGGTCTTTCCGTCGAAAACATAATTGAAATCGTCCAACTTGGAGAAAACAAGGTCCTCATCATCGAACTCATCACTGATATCGCCTACGATTTCCTCGATAATATCCTCTAAGGTAACAATGCCCGAGGTTCCGCCATATTCGTCGACGACCACGGCCAAATGGTTCTTTTTTTCCTGAAAGTCGAGCAGCAAATCGTCGAGCTTTTTGTTCTCCGGCACAAAATAGGGTTCGCGGATCAAGTCCATCCAATTCAGTACTTTTCGGTCGATGTAGGGCAACAGATCCTTAACGTAGAGAACGCCGAGAACATTGTCCATATGCTCGGAAAAAACGGGGATACGGGAGTAGCCGTTCTTTTTAATCTGGGCCAACACTTCGGGGAACTTCATGTTCTCGCTCAAAGCGAAAATATCGATTCGGGGCCGCATGACCTGCTTGGTATCGGTATTTCCGAAGGATACGATGCCCTTTAAAATTTTCTGTTCCTCTTTGGTAGTGTCACCCTCGGAGGTCAATTCCAGGGCTTGGGAAAGATGGTCGACACTAAGGTTCGATTTCTGCTTGCCCAACTTATTGTAAATAAAGAGCGTGCCCGCCCGCATAGGAAGGCTCAAAGGCGAAAACAGAAAATCAAGTACTTTAAGCGGATAAGCCATAAAAAAGGCGAACAGTTCCCGGTTGCGGTTAGCATAGACCTTCGGCAAAATTTCGCCGAACATCAAGATCAGGAAGGTTGCCACGACCACTTCCAACAGAAACCGGACCCACTCTAGTTCGATATTGGCAAAAGCCGTATCTCCGATGACGCTGAAGAGCAAAACGACCCCAATATTGATGGCGTTGTTGGCTACCAAAATGGTGGCCAGCAATTTCTTGGGGCGCTCCAAAAGCTTAACAATGATGCCGCTTCGAGTTGTCTTTTTTTGGTCAATGTCGTTGACATCGGTCTGGGAAAGTCCGAAATAAGCTACTTCAGCTCCAGAAATCAGTGCAGAACAAAGCAACAGCAAGATAAGAAAGACGATTTTGAGCGCAAAGGCACCCTCGAGGGCCATAAAGTAGGAATATAGAAGAAGGGGGTCAGGGTCCAATAGTTGTTGGTTTACAATTTAAAACGGCAGGTCGTCGTCCTCGGATTGGCTGAGGGGAGCCGGTTCTTTGGCCCGATCGGGTTGTTTGGAATTCGCTTGGGACGAGCTGGAATTTGCCTCAGACTTTCCGGATGATCGATTTGTATCAGCTTGTGCGGA
>JBAUIP010000302.1:0-16035 GCA_049683055.1 Pricia sp. | reverse complement strand
TTCATTTGAAGATTTAAAATCGCAGTGGAAGGGCCAATCCCAACCTGAAACTCCTATCGATGGAGCAAACCAAATTGTCCGGAAGATGGATTTCATAAAGAAAAAACAACGGATTATGAATGTGGTCCTAGGGATTACGGCACTCATATTGATAGGTTTTTTCTTCTATGTTTCCGCATATAGAAACCAAACGGTATTTTTGGGCCTTTTACTGATGTTACTGGCCCTGGCTATCCGAATAGGTATAGAGATATTCAGTCTAAGGAAATTGAACACGATGGACGTGATGAAGGATGTCGGCAAATTTAGGCGGCAAATGCTAACTTACTATACCAACAGAAAGAAGGTGCATTTTGTGGCCACGCCGTTCAGTGTCTTGATGTACTGCGCCGGTTTTATGATGCTATTACCTGCCTTTAAGGCCAGTTTGTCCAGCGGTTTCTACACCTACATTGTGGTTTCTTCAATAGTTTTGCTGGTGGTATTAGTACTTTTCATAGCCTTCCAAATCAAAAAGGAAATGAACATTTTACAGGAGTTGAAGGAGGATAACTAAGCCGGTCACAACATCTTAGCTCAAAAACTGTCTTGAACTTCAGCAGCTCATATCCCGTATCGGATATCGAACTCCGGATCAGAAGGCTAAGACGGGCCGGTCTTTGTAACATCCCCTCAAAAAGGGTACTTTTGGGCTCGTAACCGCATCTCAACCGGCACTTATTTGAATCCGCTCAAGAAACTCTTTCAACAAACGGCCATTTACGGGCTGGCGACGGTGCTGCCGCGGATGCTGTCCTTTCTTTTGGTTCCCGTTTATACCGAGGTCTTGGAACCGGGAAAATACGGCGTTGTCACTATAATCTATTCTTGGTTCGCGATTTTCAATGTCTTTTTGGCATACGGAATGGAAACCGCCTTTTTCCGGTTTTACAATAAATCGGAGAAGAAAGCATTGGTAGTATCTACGTCTTTGATTTCCATCGCGGGCAGCACGTTACTGTTCTTGGCTGTAGGCCTTATTTTTCAGAAGGGATGGGCGGAAATCCTAGAGTTCGACCTGACGTATGTGAAGTATCTTTTTCTGATTCTATCCTTGGATGCCTTGGCCATCATTCCCTTTGCCTGGCTACGCGCTAACGGGAAACCGATGAAATACGCTTTGGTGAAAATCGCCAATGTTGCCATCTATCTTGGTTTAACGGTATTTTTTCTTTTGGCCTTGCCGAACTTGGAGGAAGCAAATCCTGATGGCGCCTTACAAAAGATATACGTTCCCGATTTTGAGATTTCCTACATTCTTATTGCCAATCTGGTGGCCAGCGGGATAACATTGCTGATTATGCTTCCCCTTTACCTCAAGAACAAATATATCTTTAATAGGGAACTCTTCGGGCGCATGATGAACTACGCTTGGCCGGTGCTTGTGGCCGGTATCGCCTTTACCATCAATGAGGTTTTCGACAAGCTGTTGCTGAACCGATTACTACCACCAGATATCGCAGAAAGCGAAGTGGGCAAATACGCCGCCTGTTATAAGCTCGGTATGTTCATGACCTTGTTCGGAACCGCCTTTCGCTTGGGTATAGAACCTTTTTTCTTCAGCCATGCCGATACCGAAAATCCGCAGCGCGCCTACGCGCAGATTACCAATTATTTTGTGGTTATCGGAAGTGTTATTCTATTGGGGGTAGTCGTGTTCGCCGATGTTCTTAAGGTGCTTTTCGTACGTGACGAGGCCTATTGGGAAGCCATGGCCGTGGTACCCATCATACTCTTGGCCAGCTTCTTTCTCGGAATTTACCATAACCTTTCCGTTTGGTATAAAGTAACGGATAAGACTCGATATGGGGCTTTAATATCGACTGTCGGAGCAATTATAACCATCGGTATAAACTATATTTTTATTCCGGTGATAGGGTATATTGCCTCTGCGATAGCAACCATGTTGGCCTATGGAAGTATGATGGTGCTATCTTATTACTTAGGGAAATCAAGGTATCCCGTTCCCTATAATTTCCGGAAAATCTTATTTTACTTAGGGATTTCCATCTTCTTCTCCGTGCTCTCCTTTTATGTTTTTAATAGGAATTTATATGTTGGGAGTGTATTATTTTTAATCTTCCTTGGTTTGGTCTATAGGCTGGAGAATGATATATTAAGGAGGATATTTTTGAGGAAGGAAGTGTAGGATGGCGGATGTGAAGGTGGAGCCAAAAGCCATGCGCTGCAAACCACATGCTAGAACGCTGAGAAATAAGTCATAATATGGACATAAAGATTATTAACAAATCATCCCATAACCTCCCGCATTACGAGACGGATGCCTCGGCGGGAATGGACTTGCGGGCCAATATTTCGGAAACCGTTACGTTAGAACCTTTGGGGCGGGCCATCATCAAAACGGGACTCTTTATCGAGCTCCCCATCGGTGTCGAAGCCCAAGTCCGGCCCAGAAGCGGACTGGCGGCCAAAAAGGGAATAACGGTCCTAAACTCCCCCGGCACTATCGATGCGGATTACCGGGGAGAAATCGGAGTTATCCTCGTCAACCTGTCCAACGAATCGTATACGATTGAAAATGGCGAACGCATCGCCCAGATGATTATCGCACGACACGAGCGGGCCAAATGGGAAGAAGTCGAGGAGTTGTCGCTAACCGCGAGGGGCGAGGGCGGTTTCGGGAGTACGGGAACCAGATAGGGAGCCGTCGGGGAATCCACCGCGAATAGAAGCTTTGATTATGAACCTAATATGGTTGATCAAAATGAGTTCAAGACGAGTCCTTTAATCACATTCGTTGGATGGGCCGAAAATTTTCGGCAGGTCTGTCCAAATGATTCGAATGGCATCCTTTTTTAAAACTAGGAGTTTACAAAATGCAAAACATAACATCCTTATTTCTTCTTTTCATGGGATTTCTTACAATCCCTATGACATCCCATGCCCAAGAAAATTCCATCCCCGACATAGACGTCGAAGAAAGTGCCGAGGTTTTTTTGGAGGCCTATTCCGATGAATTTCAGGAAGTGTTTTTTGAGGCATTAAAACAGAAAGGTATTGAAAATTACGATAAGGCCATCAACCTCCTTCTAAAATGCAAACAACTTGATGAATCCAACCGGGTGGTGGACCATGAACTGGCAAAGGTCTATCTTCAAAGCAGACAGTATCCATTGGCGGAAGAATATGCGCTTACTGCATTAAACGCTGAGCCCGGGAATCTGTGGTACGCCGATACTTTGGTAGGCATCCTTCAAAAACAGGGGAAATCAGTGGAAAATATAGAGGCGGATCTTCCTTTCGGGAATCCGGAATTTAATGAGAACATCGCGCGCATCCACTTTAAGAACGGGAATTACGAAACCGCTTTGGCTCTTTTGAAACAAGCGAAACAGAATAGCGCAACCGCTGCCCTTACCTCCAAAATCAACGCTTCCATCGAAAAACGGAAGGCGCGTCTCGATAGTACCCGTACGGCAGAGCGGAAACCCCGCAATGCATCCGGAGACGAATCCGGCGCTGCATCGGGTAACGCATTGAACCCCTCATCGGAATCCGAATCAGGCGAAGCATCGCAGGCCGGACCCAACGAGCTAGAGGTGTATAAAATGCGGATTACCGCCCTTATACGCGCGCAAACCTATCCGACCCTACAACAAAAGGCGGAGGAGGCTTTGGAAATCTATCCGTCCCAACCTGATTTTTACTACGCTTTGGGCCACGCGCTCAATAAAAGGGGCAAGTCCAGCGAGGCCATCGAACCCCTTGAAACGGCCTTAGATTATCTGATCGACGACGTATCCCTGGCCAATAAAATCTATCAGGAACTGGCAGATGCCCATACCGCCCTTGGCGACGCTGTAAAGGCAAATACGTATCTTCGCAAAATCAAATCCGGATTTTAGGGCATCCCTTACATTATGAAGACACATTTGAGAAGTTTCCCACGATACCTCGGCATCCTTTTAATCATATTGACGGTTTTTTCTTGCAAGTCGAAGAAGGCGATAACCGATGGGGGTCTCGATACGAATTTATCCGCCAAGGCAATCATCCGCTCTCATTACCAAAACGCAATAGCTTTCAAGACGCTGAGCGGCAAAATGCGCATCGATTACTCCGATGGCGAAGATGCCCAGGGCGTTTCGGTCAGCCTAAGGATGGAAAAGGACAAGGCCATCTGGATCAGTGCGCCCTTCGGTGTGGTCAAGGCCTATATCACACCGGGCCGGGTGACTTTCTACAATAAACTACAGAACGAATATTTTGATGGGGATTTTGCCTATCTGAGCAAATATGTTGGCGTGGAACTGGATTTTCAGCAGATGCAGAACCTTTTGGTAGGGCAGGCCCTACTCGACCTTACCGAAGCAAAATACGATGCGTCCGTAACCGGCGAAAACTACCAATTGAAGCCCAAAAAAGCGCTGGAACTTTTTAAAGTCCTCTTTCAAGTCAACCCTAAAAATTTTAGGATGGCCTCCCAGCAATTGTCCCAACCCCTCAAGAAGCGGTTGCTACAGATCAACTACTCCGATTACGAACAGACCGGCAAGTACCTGCTTCCCCAAAAAATAGCGGTGGCCGCCATCGACAACAACGAGCGCAGCACCATCGATATCGAGTACCGGAACATCGAATTCGACCGTCCGCTCAACTTCCCATATGAAATCCCAGACGGTTACGACGAGATTAAATTAAAGGATGATGCGTTGTAGGTCACTGCATATTGCCTTTTCAATCATTGTCTTTTTGTTTGGCGGGCAGATAATTTTATCCCAAACGACCGAACAGGAAGCCTTGGAAGCCCAACGCGAACGCCTCCAAAAGGAAATCGAAAATATCAACCACTTGCTGTTCGACCAGAAAGAAAAGCGGGGCAACGTGTTGGAGCAAATGGAGGCGCTCAATCAAAAAATCAACGTCCGTCAACAGCTGATCGACGTTACAAATCAACAAGCGAACCTGCTCGACCGGAAAATCAACGGCAATGTCAACTCCATTTCCGAACTGCGCGAAGAACTGACTCAGTTGAAAGAAGATTATGCCTTGATGATACAGAAGGGCTATCAGAGCAAGATACAGCAGAGCAAATTGATGTTCTTGCTTTCTTCCGAAGGCTTTTTTCAGGCGTTCAAACGATTGCAGTACATCAAGCAATACACCGATTTCCGCCGGCAGCAGGGCGAGCAGATTGTGGTCAAGACCGACACTCTGACCAAGTTGAACATAGACTTGACCGCTCAGCGCAAGCAAAAGGAGCGCCTGAACGCCGAGAATCGCAGTGCCAAAAGCGAAATGCAGCATGAAATGGAATCCCAACAGGCCTTGCTAGGTACCATTCGCAAGAACGAGACCAAGTATGCCGCGGCGATTCGGGACAAGCAACGGCAGGCTCAGGAAATCGATAAACAGATTGAAAAACTTATCCGCGAGGCCATCGCTGCGGAAAACGCCGCCTCCGGTAAAGACGACTCCGACCCCAGTAAATTCCTACTGACCCCTGAGGCCGCCATCGTCGCCAATAGTTTTACCGCGAACAAGGGGCGATTGATCTGGCCGGTCGAAAAAGGCATTAAGAGCCAAGGGTTCGGGGTGTATCCTGACGCCGTTTATCCCAATATCAAGCACGAGAGCAATGGGGTCATTATTACCACCGATGCCGGGGCCAAGGCGCGTGCTATCTTTCGGGGCGAGGTGATTGCGATTCTCTCAATTCCTGGTGGCAATAAGGCCGTGCAGCTTAAGCACGGTAATTTTATCAGCACCTACTACAATCTATCGAAGCTTTACGTTAAGAAGGGTGACCGCGTAGAGGCTAAGACCGAACTTGGGGATATTTATACCAATCGGTCTAATGGGCAGACCCGCCTAAAGTTCTATTTGCACCAAAATACTTCGAAGCTGAATCCCGAGGAGTGGGTGTACCAACTCTAATAAGGGTTGATACAAATTGGGGTTAGTAGATTGTCTATGTACGCTCGTACAATCCGCTTGAAAAGCACTATCCTTTTTATGGATAGAGAACTTGATTTTACAGCCTTTGGCCTACTTTAACTGCATAATTGCAAGACTATGAAGAAAATCAAGGACATACAAGGAACCTTCAAACTCCACAACGGTATAGAAATGCCCTATCTGGGCCTTGGTACGTATCAGGCGGACAACGATGATGAGGTTATCGATGCGGTCAAGTATGCTTTGGATAAAGGATATAGACATATCGATACAGCAGCGGCCTATAACAACGAGAAAGGGGTGGGAAAGGCGATTGCCGAAAGTCCCGTCGACCGTGAGGATGTCTTTGTCACCAGCAAGGTCTGGAATTCCGACCAAGGATTTGATAGCACGCTGAAAGCATTTGAATCGAGTCTAGACCGTCTCGGTCTCGAGTATCTTGACCTGTATCTAATCCACTGGCCAGTCCCCGGAAAATACAAGGACACTTGGCGAGCCCTCGAAAAGTTGTACAAGGAAAAACGCATCCGCGCCATCGGGGTCAGTAATTTTATGCGGCATCACTTGGAAGATTTACTCGAGGATGCCGAAATCGTACCCATGGTAAACCAGATGGAATTCCATCCTTATTTAGTACAACAGCCCCTCATCGATTTTTGCGATTCTAAGGTAATCCAGTACGAATCGTGGTCCCCATTTCTACAGGGCGAATTATTCGATCTGGATATCACTAAAGGCATAGAGGAGAAGTACGATAAAACAGCCGCCCAAGTAGTGCTGCGCTGGAACCTACAAAAAGGAGTGATTGCGATTCCGAAATCCGTACACAAAGACCGCATCCAACAAAACGCCGATATCTTCGATTTTGAATTGACCGCCGGCGAAATCGACTATCTCGATAGTCTTGACCAAGGCAAACGCACCGGGCCGGACCCGGATAGTTTTGATTTTTAGATAAACAATGCCTTCAACTCCGTAGCCTCCTTCGGCTTCATTTTGCCGGCCAGTACCAGACTCAATTGCCTCCGGCGCAAGGCCCCGGCAAAACGTTCCTTTTCTTCATCGGTTTCGGGTTCCAGGGGCGGTACTTCGGTGGGTTTTCCAGTTTCGTCAACGGCGACGAAAGTGTAGATGGCCTCGTTGGCCTTGGAGCGTTCGCCGCTAAAACGGTCTTCCATCCAAACATCGATATAGACTTCCATGGAGGTCCTAAAGGCGCGCGAAACCACTGCTTCGACGGTCAGCACGCTTCCCACGGGCACCGATTGGTTGAACGCGACATGGTTTACGGATGCCGTTACCGTTATTCTGCGGCTATGACGGCGGGCGGCGATGCTGGCCGCCCGGTCCATACGTGCCAAAAGTTCGCCCCCAAACAGGTTGTTGATAGGATTGGTCTCGCTCGGAAGTACCATATCGGTCATAAAAGTGCGGGATTCACTGGGATTTTTAGGCTGCATAATTTTGATTTGGATGCTTAGGGCGGCAAAGATACGCGCTTATACACGAATCTGTCAATTATGTTTGAAGGATTCATTCGGTCGAGGGAAGATGAGTTATTTCGAACCGACCGACATGAATCACTCCTTCATAGGAGAATCGGCTACCGTTCCATATCTTCCAACTGGATTGAAAGTGCTTTGGTCGAAAGCTGCACTTCAATTAGGGAAAGTATCAACGATATCATAAGAAATACTAGGCTTATGCCAAAAACAAGATTCGCGGCAACGGCCATTTCCACATAGATGAGAAACATGGTAATCGCGGCCAATAGGAAGCTGACAATCGCCGTCGCCTGCATGTTCTTGATAATGGTGAGGCGTTTGCGTAGCTGCTGCACCTGAAGTACGACCGACCTCGATTCGGTTTCGCGGTATTTTTGGTGCAGCTGTCGGATCAAGGCTGCAATGGCCAAGTACCTAGCATTATACGCCAACATGGTCAGCGAAATGGCCGGAAATAGTAAAGCGGGAATACTGAGCGAAAGTTCCATATCACTTCTCAAATTCCATTGTAATTGACTCATTGGCCGAAGGAAATTCATCCGGAATCTCTTGCGTTACTTGGCCCGTCGCCGCCCATTCGATACCGCGCAGCATCGAAGTCATAAAGCCGACCCCCAGTACGGAATAGTCCGCATGGCCCATGATGTTATGAAAAATACGTCCCGCGCCGTAGGTCAAGACCATCAGGGCCGGTTCGTGGCGACCGGTACCTTCGTTGGCCGGGTCGGAGTAGGCCGTGGCCAGGATTTCCATATTCTCGGCGGGGCCGCGTAGGCTGTTGTACAGCTCATCCTTGGTATGCATCCATTTGCCGGGCATGCCTTGGGTAATCGGATGTTCGCCGTTTCTGACCTGAATCTGGTACTCGCTCTGCGGACCGTGGGCACCGGCTTTTCCGACTGTACTGTCGCGTACGATTTCGCCGGCATCATTGTAATAGACATACGGGCCATCCTTTTCAGTGCGGTCGCCCCATCCGCCGAGGCCGATCATTTTGTTATAGGCATCCCATTCGGGGAAGGAGTTGTCCGCAGCATGAAACACGACCAATCCACCGCCGTTATTCACGTATTCCTCAAGATTCTTTTGGGTCGTATCGGGCCAAGGAGCCGCGTTCCATCCAAAATTATTGATTACCACATCATATTTTGAGAAATCGGGATCAAAGTCGGGGTCGGCCTTAGGTTCGTCCAAGGCTTCCGTCGACCGCATACCATCGATTTCGAATTCCTCTAAAAACTCATCCCCTTTCCAAGTATAGGCCGACCGCACAACATCCACCGAAAACAGTCCGGCCGCCTCCATTTCCTGCTTTAAGATGTACGTGATTTTGGGCCATTGCTCGTGGTTGTTTTGGCCGTCTACTATGAGAACTTTTATCGGGCTCGACGCATTTTGTGCACGGGAATAGTCGGTTCCAGAGGCAAAAAGAATGGTCAATAGGATGTACAAAAATCGAGGTTTTCGCATAACAGGAAATTTTAAGTCGGATAAATATAATGGATTAGCCCCACAATCGACGCAGTAGTCTATCCTTAATGTCGTATTTTAGATGGATATCGCTTCCCACGGACGTTTATTGTCCTGTTCCAAAAAATAGAATCCATGCCCCTGTCCCTCAAGAACCATCCCTCGAAACTCCCGGACATCAAGACCACCATTTTTACAACGGTAGGAAACCTTGCCCGGAAACACGGGGCCATCGACCTCTCCCAAGGCTTTCCGAACTTTGAGGCGGATGCCCAACTCATGAATCTTGTCACGAAGGCGATGCAGGAAGGCCACAACCAATACGCTGCCATGCCAGGCTACTACGGACTGCGGGAAACCATCGCCAAGAAAATTGCGGATTTGCACGGTAAAGACTACGACCCCGATAAGGAAATCACTGTAACGGTGGGCGCCACCCAAGCCATTTTTACGGCCATCACCGCATTTGTGCATCCGGGCGATGAGGTCATTTTGTTGAAACCGGCCTACGATTGCTACGAACCCGCCATCGCTGTCAACGGTGGCATGCCAGTACCTTTGCAATTGCGTAAAGGGGATTATAAAGTGGATTGGGAGGAATTCCGCAGCAAAATCACGCCCAAGACTCGGATGGTCATCATCAACACGCCCCACAACCCCAGCGGACGTATTTTTTCCGAGGAGGATATGTTGCGGCTGCAGGAAATTTTGCGGCCGACCAACATCATTCTGGTTAGCGACGAGGTTTATGAACATATCGTTTTCGACGGGCGGGAACATCAAAGTGCCTCCCGTTTCGATGATTTGGCCTCGCGGAGCTTCATCTGCGCCTCGTTCGGAAAAACCTTCCACGTCACCGGATGGAAAATAGGGTATTGTGCCGCTCCCACCGAGTTGATGCACGAATTTCGACAGGTTCATCAGTTCGCCGTTTTCTGTGTCGACCATCCGGTGCAACGGGCTTTGGCGGAATACCTGAATACCCCCGAACATTATTTGGCCTTGAACGACTTCTATCAAGAAAAACGGGATTTCTTTTTGGCGGGATTACAGGATTCCAAGTTCCAATCCACCCCTTCGCAGGGCAGTTATTTTCAGCTGGTAGATTATACCGCTATCACCTACGAATCTGATGAGCAATTGGCCGAGCGCCTAATCATCGACCACAAGTTAGCGAGCATTCCGATATCGTCTTTTAATGTGGACCATCGGGACGATAAGGTGCTGCGGTTCTGTTTTGCGAAGAAACGGGAGACTTTGGAGCGGGCGACGGAAATACTAAGAGGACTTTAAGGGTAGTAATTGCGAGCAAACCCAGGCGTCAGCATAGGTTTACGCGGCAATCTGTCGAACGGGCCTCGAAGTTGAGAAAGATTGGCGAGTTTGCCAGTTTTACCATTCGGACAGGTTCTACAGATTGTCGCGCCGAAAATGTTGAAGGCATTTTGGCTCGCAATTACTACTCATTTCAACGACTCGCTAACAAGCCCCATAAACTCCCCAATCCTATCAGGTTCCAACCAGCGGGTCACGACCACCAAGTCGTTTTCTTTGTCGATGACAATGAAATTCCCACCAAAGCCGGCCGCGTAGTAGATGTTTTCGGATAGACCTTCCCAGTGGCGGTCTCCCTTTTCGTTCAGCCACCACATATAGCCGTAATTGGCATTAGGTTTTGAGGGTTCGACCGCTTCTTGAAGCCAGTTTTCGCTGATAATTTGTTCGCTTTTCCATTTGCCGTCGTTGAGGAACAGCAGTCCAAAACGGGCCATGTCTTCGGTGTTGATGAACATTCCGGCACCGGAATGGCCGCCCCCGGTGACCGATTTCATCTTGAGACCATCAATTTCCAACCATGCATGGTCGTAGCCATGCCAGCGCCACGTGGTCGAGGCACCGATTTTATCCATTAAATTTTCTTTCAAGACAACCGGCAGCGGGTGGCGCCAGACATGGGTGAGGGCGTAGGCCAGAACATTGACCCGCACATCGTTATATTCCATCACGGTGCCTGGCTCGTTGAGCTTGCGAAATTTCCAATCATCGATATCGCCTTCGTTGGGCGGCCGGTCGGCCCAATCCTTTCCCCCCCAAAGCTCACCGGACCAATCGGAGTTTTGCTGCAACAGATGTTCCCAAGTGATTTTGCTATTGTGCTCGCCTTCAAAGGTTCCGTCCCAAATATAAGTGCCGACTTTATCGTCGGTGCCGGCTATCAGGCCTTGGTCAACAGCTAGCCCCGCTACCGTCGACAGAAAACTCTTGGTCACGCTAAAGGTCATATCGACCCGTTTCGTATCGCCCCACCGGGCAACCACATAGCCATTCTTAAGAATCATTCCCGCCGGACCGCCCCGCTTTTTGGTAGGGCCGAGGATTTCATGGAAGGGTTCGCGGGCAAAACCTTCCAAAATGGCCATCCGCAAATCGCGAGAGCCGGAGTATTCGTTTTCTTCCGCAAAGTCCACCGCTTTTTGAAGGGCACCGACATCGAATTTGGATTCCTCCGGGGATTTCTGCTGCCAATCGGCGTTCCGTTCGGGAAAGTAATATTCTTGGGCGTTTGCAAATAAGGCCGCCACGAAAAACAAGGTGGAAACAATTATGGTTTTCATTTTTGAAGTGATTTCAGGTGAGTTTAATAATGGTTTGAAGATTGCAGTTTCTATGTCGTAAGCCAGAAGGTTTAGTCTTTAAATTCTGGTTGGTTTTCAGATTTAGGTTTTGGTCTCCGGCCAGTCCGCTAAATTTTGTATTCTGCTTTCCGTTTTTCTGCTGGAGTCAAATCCCCGTGGAAGTTAAGAAATCAAATCGAACCGCATCAGCCAATCGGTCTGTTTGTCGTTTCCGATGAAGTAGGGATGCGTCCCGAACTTAGAGAAGCCGTGATTTTGGTAGAATCGGATGGCTCTTGGATTCTTTTCCCAAACGCCCAGCCAAAGAAACGATTTTTGCCTACCGGATGCTATTTTCTTGACCTCGTCGAGCATCCAGCTTCCGATTTGCCGTCCTTGGAAATCCTGAAGAATGTAAATCCGCTCCAGTTCGATTCCCTCCTCGGTTTTCAAATCGGTTTGGGCCTGGTTCTCGTTCAGCTTGAAATATCCTACCAAATTGGCATCCTCATAAACGAAGTAAAAAGTGGTATCGTTAGTTTGGAGCTCTTTGGAGAGTGTATCGATACTAAAAGCAACATCCATGTAGGAGTTGAAATCCTCTGGATTATTATCTTTTTCAAAAGCGTCGATAAAGGTCTTTCTGGAAATTTTGGCCAGTCGACCGACATCAGGGGAAGTGCATTGTCGAAGATGGAGGGGCATTCCGGTCAAATTTTTAAACAGTCGCTGCTTTATGGATCGTACTTTGAGATTCTAAAAATAAGGAATTGAACAGGTTTTGAGATTCTTTCTCCCAAGTGATGGTAAAGTTGCTGGGAAAGGCCTTTGGAAATGTGCTCGAAAAAGAGGTCTTAGGACGGAGAATTGATACTAGGGCATAAAAAAACGGCCTTTGGGGAGGCCGCTCTCTTTTGGTTAAGTTGGTTGTTGCTTTTACAGCATAAACAATTTTTTGGTCAGCATCACAATGCCGCTGATAAAATCGTTTTTGTACACTTGAATTTCTTCTTGAGGGTAATTCATTTGGGCTTCCATAGTCTTGTAGGTTTAGTTCAGAGGGTCCGATTTGGGATGGGACTATCAATTAACAACACTGTAAATGTACCATCGAATATCCGGAGGGGAAAACTATTGTTGTGAAGGGGTGCTATTCTGTTGTGAAAAAAGGAAAAGTGGATTTATTTGGTAAACAGCAGGGGAGTAATTGGGTTCAAAAGTGGAGAAGGTATTCAAATTGCCATTTCTGGAATGTCGCCCTCCACCACCAAAGTGCCCTCCGTAGCCTTTTCGATTTCCTCGATGCTAACGCCGGGAGCCCTTTCTTTAAGCACAAATCCTTGGTCGTTTACCTCGAGCACGGCCAGGTTCGTAACGATTTTGGTAACACAGCCCACTCCGGTCAGCGGGAGGGTACATCTTTTCAAAAGTTTTGAGTTGCCGGCCCGATTGGTATGCATCATGGCGACGATGATGTTTTCTGCGGATGCAACTAAATCCATAGCGCCCCCCATGCCCTTGACCATTTTTCCCGGGATTTTCCAGTTAGCGATATCGCCGTTTTCGGCCACTTCCATGGCGCCCAGAATCGTCAGGTCCACATGTTGGCCGCGTATCATGGCGAAACTGGTAGCGGAATCAAAAAAGGATGCACCCGGCAAAGCGGTGATGGTCTGTTTGCCGGCGTTGATAAGGTCCGCATCTTCCTCGCCTTTGAAGGGAAAAGGCCCCATGCCCAATATGCCGTTCTCGCTCTGGAACTCCACTTCTATGTCGTCCTGTACGAAGTTGGCGACCAAAGTAGGGATACCGATGCCCAAGTTTACGTAGTAACCGTCCTTGATTTCTTTTGCGATGCGTTTTGCGATTCCGTTTTTATCTAGCATTTTCTTGATTTCTTTTAAAATAGTGTTCAGACTCGCTTGGAGGTGGTAGCTTCGAATAGTTACCGATATCTAATCATCCCTTTTCCCTGACGGTCCGCTGCTCGATTCGCTTCTCGTAGTTATTTCCCTTAAAAATTCGCTGCACGAAAATTCCGGGGATGTGGATTTCGTTTGGATTCAATTCTCCCGCGGTCACTAACTCCTCGACCTCGGCGACGGTAATATTCGCCGATCCGCACATACAGGGATTAAAATTCCGCGCCGTTCCCTTGAAAATGAGGTTTCCGGCCTCATCGCCCTTCCAAGCTTTTACGAAAGAGAAATCGGCATCAAAAGCTTCCTCTAGCACGTACATTTTTCCGTTGAATTCTCGGGTCTCCTTACCTTCTGCGACCTCGGTACCATATCCGGCGGGAGTATAAAAGGCAGGAAATCCCCCTTGGGCGGACTGGCATCTTTGTGCCAGCGTGCCTTGTGGAACTAGTTCGACCTCCATCTCGCCGCTCAGCATCTGCCGTTCGAATTCCTTGTTTTCGCCGACGTACGAGGCTATCATCTTTTTGATCTGATGTTTTTGTAACAGCAGTCCCAATCCAAAATCATCGACCCCGGCGTTGTTCGAGATGCAGGTAATATCCTTAATATTCAAGCGAACGAGTTCGGCAATGGCATTTTCGGGAATACCGCAAAGGCCGAAACCTCCCAACATAAAGGTCATTCCATCTTTGACGCCTTCCAGTGCTTCTTCAGCGTTGTCTACTGTCTTTCTGATCATGTCGTTCGAATTGAGAAATTGAAAGAAATTCGTTGTATTTAAATGTAATAATTTAAAATCAAAAATACCCCCGCTTTGCTGAAAAACGAAGGGCATTAACGATTGATATAAAAAGTCTCCACTTTGGGAACGGCATATCGGAAAACAAATTCTGAGAGAATCTGAAGGTCTCTACCAAATCATTAATCTTGGTTGCCCTCAGCGTTTTAAGAACAATTCACCCAATTTGATATGTCAATCAATGGGAAAAAGAGGGCGGTAAACTAACCTTGCAAATAATGTTCATGCACGAATAAATAATCAAAAGCTCAAATCATCCAGATCTTCTTCAACGTCGGTAGGCTTGGGCTCCTCGTCTTCCTGTTTGTCACAGTCGAGGTTGATGGACATGTCGATTGGCTTTACGAATTCATCATCTGAAATTCCCAAATCCTCGTTTTCATAGTTGGCCTTCATGTATAGGGCCCATATAGGGAGTGCCATCGCTGCGCCCTGTCCGTATTTGCCACTGGCAAAATGAATAGATCGTTCCTCGCCTCCGACCCATACGCCCGTCACCAGGTTGGGAACCATGCCCATAAACCAACCATCACTTTGGTTTTGGGTGGTACCTGTCTTTCCGGCGATGGGGTTGGTAAACTCATAAGGGTATCCGGTGATAATTTCTTTATATTCGGTCACATCTTTTTGAGAAGAATGTCGCAGCCGTGCACCCGAACCGCTTTGGGTTACGCCCTCCATAAGGTTGACCATGGTATAAGCCACTTCCTTACTCAATGCATCTTTTGTTTCTGGTACATATTCAAAGAGCACCGTGCCGTTCTTATCTTCGATGCGGGTAACCATGACGGGTTTTACGTACACTCCTTGATTAGCGAATGCACCATATGCACCGACCATCTCATAAACGTTAATTTCGGGCGTACCCAAAGCGATAGCTGGAACTTCGAGAATTTTACGGGTGAGTCCCAGGTTTTGCACTATAGATACTACCGATCTCGGTCCGACCCTATCAATCAATTGGGCCGTAACGGTATTGACCGAGTTGGCCAGGGCATCTTTAAGGGTATATTCCCGTCCTGAGTTTTGCAACGAAGAATTCTCGGGACACCAAGCCTCAATATTGCCATGCTTACCGGCCTCGATACAATATCGGGTATCGGGAAATTTATCACAGGGCGACAGCCGCAACTGATCGATAGCTGCTGCATATACGAAGGGCTTAAAAGTCGATCCCGCCTGCCTAGTCCCTTGATACACATTGTCGTATTGGAAATGCCGGTAGTCAATACCGCCGACCCAAGCCTTGACGTGACCTGTCTGGGGCTCCATTGACATCATGGCGGCCCGCAAAAAGGTTTTGTAATAGCGAATGGAATCCATCGGGGTCATGATGGTGTCCTTTTCCCGGGCGTCACTGTTCCAATCGAATACGGTCATTTCGGTTTTTTCCGTAAACGATTTCCGAATATCGCTTTCGTCAATACCTGCGTCCTTCATCTTGCGCCAGCGTGGGGAATTTTTGATCGCTCTTTCCATAATGCGGTCGATGTCGGGTTTTTCCAGCTCTAGAAAAGGCGCTGTAGGATTACGTTGCGGTGTGTTCTGATGGAAGAATTCCGCCTGCAGCCTCGTCATATGCTTCTGCACGGCCGACTCCGCGTTCGCCTGCATCCGGGAATCTACGGTGGTATAGATTTTGAGTCCGTCGAGAAAGAGGTTCCAGCGATCGCGCCCGCCTTCAATGGCCGGTTTTGGATTTTTGGATATCCAATCGTTCATAAATCCCTGCAAATACATCCTGAAATAAGTGGCCAGGCCTTCCT
>JBAUIP010000301.1:0-7803 GCA_049683055.1 Pricia sp. | reverse complement strand
GCCGAGAAGACCCTTTACGATTATCAGGAAGAGGACCTGAATACCATCTTCGAACACTTAAAGGAGACCTCGAACGGCAATTTGCTCTACCAATTGCCTACCGGCGGGGGAAAAACCGTTGTTTTCTCCGAAATCGCCCGTCGCTACATCGAACAGACCGGTAAAAAGGTCGTGGTACTTACCCACCGCATTGAGCTTAGCCGACAGACCTCCAAAATGCTGAACGGCTTCGGGGTGAAGAACAAGATAATCAATAGCGAGGTCAAGGAACTCATCGATCAGGACAATTTCATGTGCTTCGTTGCGATGGTCGAGACGCTCAACAACCGTCTACAGGAAGAAAAGGTAGAAATCAACAACATCGGCTTGGTCATTATCGACGAAGCGCACTACAACTCCTTCCGAAAACTCTTTAAGTTTTTCAAGAAATCTACCATTCTCGGTGTGACGGCTACCCCTTTGAGCAGCAATATCAAGCTGCCGATGAAGGATAATTACCAAAAGCTCATCGTGGGGGAATCCATTCAAGCGCTCATTGACAAGCAGTTTTTGGCCAAGGCGAATGTCTATAAATATGACGTAGGGCTACAGAGCCTGAAACTGGGAATAAGCGGGGATTATACGGTAAAATCATCCGAAGAACTTTACGGTAACCATAGCATGTTGGGCAAGCTGCTAGCGGCCTATCGCGAAATCGCCGAGGGCACCAAGACCCTGATTTTCAACAACGGCATCAATACCTCGCGATATGTGTACGAGACCTTTAAGAAAGCGGGATATAACATTCGCCACCTCGATAATAAGAATAACGCAACGGAACGCAAGGATATTTTGGAGTGGTTTTCCAATACGCCGGATGCTATTTTGACTTCTGTGAGTATTCTCACTACCGGTTTTGACGAGCCGACCGTGGATACCATAATGCTCAATCGCGCCACCCGCTCGCTGACCTTGTATTTTCAGATGATAGGCCGGGGCTCGCGGGTCTTGCCCAACAAAGAGGAGTTCAATGTGGTCGACTTGGGGAATAATGTTGCCCGATTCGGATTGTGGAGCGCCCCGATAGACTGGCAGGAAATCTTTCACTTTCCGGATTTTTACCTGGACAACATCAAGAACGACGAGGATATCGAGCGGGAATTCGTCTATGAAATGCCGGATGGTCTTCGCAAAAAGTTCGAAAAGTCCGACAATATTGAATATGACATCAAAAAGGAATACAAGAAGGTATTTGCGGAAGGGCTAAAATCCAAAATTGTACTGGAGCGAAGCATCGAGCAGCACGCCGAAATTTGCGTCGAAAATGCCGAGGATGTCTTTGATGCACGGATGCTGGCGAAGGAACTGAAGGAGGAAATTGCCTACCGGGTGCGTCAATATTCCTACTGTATCATGAACAACACCAAGAATTATAAAGAATGGTTGGAGGAAGATTATGAACGGAAGCTGCGCTCTAGTATATCAAGACGGTTTGCGGCAAAAATGTAAATTATGGCTGGAAACACCTTTGGAACCCTCTTTAAACTGACCACTTTTGGCGAATCGCACGGCGTGGCCATCGGCGGGGTGCTCGACGGATGTCCATCGGGTATCGAAATCGACCTCGAAGCGGTCCAGCGCGAAATGGATCGGCGCAAACCGGGCCAATCCGCTATTGTAACCCAACGTAAAGAGGCCGATACGGTAGAATTTCTATCCGGAATTTTCGAGGGCAAGACCACGGGTACGCCAATCGGCTTCACCATTCACAACACCAATCAAAAATCAAAGGATTACTCCCATATTAAGGATTCCTACCGGCCCTCACATGCCGATTACGTTTATGACCAGAAATACGGCTTTCGCGATTATCGCGGCGGTGGACGTAGTTCCGCTCGGGAAACGGCTTGCAGGGTGGTGGCAGGGGCTTTGGCCAAACAGTTTCTGTCCGGCATCACCATTAATGCCTTTGTTTCCCAAGTGGGGAAAATGAAACTGGAGATACCCTATCAGGAGCTGGATTTGGAGCAGACGGAATCCAACCCTGTTCGCTGTCCCCATCCGGAAACGGCGGCAAAAATGGAAGAATATATCAAGGAAGTTCGAAAAGAAGGAGATACTATCGGTGGAGTGATAACCTGTGTGGCCCGGAATGTTCCTATCGGCTTGGGCGAACCGGTGTTCGACAAACTTCATGCAGAACTGGCCCGGGCCATGTTATCCATCAATGCGGTCAAAGGTTTCGAATACGGAAGCGGCTTTCAGGGCGTGGCCATGAAGGGCAGCGAGCACAACGACCAGTTCAATCAAGACGGAAGTACTAAAACGAACTACAGTGGTGGTATTCAAGGCGGTATCTCTAATGGTATGGACATATACTTTAATGTGGCCTTCAAGCCAGTGGCGACGATTATTCAGCCCTACGAAACCATTGACAAGGAAGGGAATAAGGTAATGACCAAAGGAAAAGGCCGTCACGATCCATGCGTCGTGCCCCGTGCGGTACCTATTGTAGAGGCAATGACGTCACTAGTATTGGCAGATTACACCCTTATAAACCGTACTATCAAAGCGAAATAAAATTCCTTCATTAAAAGCAGTATCTTTCCAGCCTAAACCAACTTCGCATGCGCAAACTTGAACTCCACTGGCAAATTTTGATCGGAATGGTCGCCGGTATCCTATTCGGATTCGCAATGACCTTTATCGATTGGGGAAGGGATTTCGTACAGGATTGGATCAATCCATTTGGCACCATCTTTGTCAAATTGTTAAAACTAATTGCCATTCCCCTAATTTTGGCTTCGTTGGTAAAAGGTATTTCCGACCTAAAGGACATTTCAAAATTCCGGAATATCGGTTTGCGTACCATCGTGATATACATTTGTACTACGGTGGTCGCGATTACCATCGGGCTGCTACTGGTCAACGCTATCACCCCGGGAAGCGGTATTTCTGAGGAGACCATCGCCAAATTGACGGAAACTTATTCCGGCGATGAAGGAGTGACCGGTAAATTGGAGGAAGCCGCCAAACAAAAGGATAGCGGACCGTTACAATTTTTGGAAGATATGGTGCCCGATAATGCATTTGCGGCACTTAGCGATAATAGCCTCATGCTGCAGGTCATATTTTTCACGATTTTTCTGGGGATATCCATGTTGCTTATCGGGGAGGAAAAGGCAAAACCTCTGAAGGATGTTTTTGACGCCCTCAACGATATCGTTCTAAAAATGGTCGATTTGATTATGCTGACTGCACCTATCGCCGTATTTGCTCTGTTGGCCAACGTCGTCGTATCATCGGGAGACCCCGATTTGCTATTGGCCCTGTTGAAATATTCCGGAGTGGTGGTATTGGGGCTTGTATTAATGATTGTTTTCTATAGCCTAGTGGTCGGAATGTTCAGCCGTTATAACCCGTTGACCTTTCTGCAAAAAATGGTTCCAGCACAGTTACTGGCATTTTCTACCAGTTCCAGTGCCGCTACCTTGCCCGTCACCATGGAGCGGGTGGAGGAACATATCGGTGTTGATAAGGAAATTTCAAGTTTTGTTCTGCCCGTGGGAGCAACAATCAATATGGACGGAACGAGCTTGTATCAAGCGGTTGCGGCCGTTTTTATCGCGGAGGCCCTAAAATTTGATTTGACCCTAGCCAATCAATTGACTATTGTTCTGACCGCTCTGCTGGCATCCATCGGGTCCGCGGCAGTGCCGGGAGCCGGAATGGTCATGCTTGTCATCGTACTGGAATCCATCGGTTTTCCACCGGATAAACTGGCCATCGGCCTAGCCCTAATTTTCGCCGTAGACCGTCCTTTGGACATGCTTCGAACGGTGGTCAACGTTACCGGAGATGCTACTGTTGCCATGATGGTCGCCAAGTCCACCGGCTCCGTAATCAAACCGAAAGTAAAGGATTGGGACGATAATCTAGAGGAAGTGAAATAAACAGTAAATCTTATGGTCTTAAGGTCAAAGCCGAATGGCACTACCAATTCATCCAATCCACCTTCTTACCATTGACATAGAAGCAATAATTCAATCATCAAACTGTCGGTATCGCGCCATAGTGAACATATAGATGCCATAGCAGACCAATCCTGCTGCGACGAGTCCTAGCAACCATGGTCCCGAACTCTGCTGTTGAATGAAAGAAAATGCTTCCGAAGTTCCTTTGACCTGTTCCGAACCTCCTCCGCCATAGCTGAATCCAGCCCTTAAAAAGAAATATGCTACGATGCCAACAACGATTCCCCGTGCAACGAGGCCGGCATAACCCATATTCTTGATAAACTTGCGTTTCGAACCTTCCGCCATGGATTTAATTTGGAATTTCTTGAGGAAATCCCCTTTATAAGCTTTCACGAATTGATAAATAGCTTTCCCAGCCAAGGCGATTCCCACAGCGATAAAAATGTACTTTCCTGTATCACCGGTTAGAAACCCGCCGCCAGAACTACCGCCCGAACCGGAACTGGAGGGTTCCCTAAAAATATCGACTATTGCGTAGATGCCCAGACCGAGGTAGACCAGACCACTGATAAAAAAGCTAATGCGTTTCACGATAGCCTTTCCGTCAGTACCGATGTCTTCGGGATCTTGAATGCTCTGAATAAACCGCCAAATCGCATAACAGACCAATCCCAATCCGAGAACGGCCAAAATGATTTTGCCAAAGGATTGCTTCTCCAAAAATTCGATGACCTGTAATTTCCCTGCTTTTTCACCACCCATATTAAAAGCGGTCATAAAGGCAAGTACTCCCGTTACAGCGTAAACAGTGCCTTTTGCAGCATATCCCGCGTAGGCTGTTTTTTTAATCTTATCGTCCATAATTTCAGTTTTCGGTTAAATAGTGTTTTCAATGGGGCTAGATTATGAATTCTTTAACTTAAAGATTAGCTCCATTAGAATTTATTTAAACTTAAAAGAAACTGGCAAGGATAACTTCTATAGAATTGGATAGAATTGGAAAATTCTGGACGGAGGGGATTTTAACCTAAAAATTTGGCTTTCAACTCAGGAGTAGGAATCATGCATGATTCTTTTTTCCCGTACCATTGATAACGATTACGGGCGATAAAATCGTATACGATATTTGCTATCCCACTGGGTATCAATAGAAGGATTCTCGAAATCGTTCGGTAACCCTTCAGATATTTTCCGATTTGCAATGCGGCATCCGATTTTACGTGATAAGCGATTCCCGGCTCGATTAAAATGATGGAATCTATCTTTTGGGTATCAATTTGCCGTTCCGATAACAATTTTTGACCCAGGTCGCTCTGCAATGGGGCATAGCGGAATAAATCGTTCTTGTCGTGTTTGATCATAAACTGGATGGCTCCGTTACAAAGATTGCAGACCCCGTCGAATAATACTATTTTCTTGTCTTTTTCCATTTTTTGGATTTATACTAAAATCTCAATCCTTAATTTTAACCTTCTCTACCAGTTCCAACTGCTCCAAACCCACGTGGGTCGTGAACTGTCCATAGTTGACCACGGCCTTTTTCTTTTCGAGCGTATCGATACTACCTACCGCCTTACCGTCTTTCATTCGCACCCTATCGCCTGGCTTGAAAGAGGGCAGAGGTTTATTCTTTTCCTTGGCAATCGCCTTCTTCTCCTCCAACTTTTTTTCCTTGCGAATGGCCGCGGCCTTTTGTCTGGCCTCTTCGGCGACTTCCTGTTGTTTAGTCCGTTCGGCCTTGGCGATAGCGGCGGATTTTTTCTCTCGCTTGCTATTCTCGGTCTCCACAATACGCAATAATTCCGATACCAAGGGGCGTTTCTTGTTTTCCTGAAAGTACTTCGCAGCGGCCTTGTCCACTTTATTGCCCAAGTGGATCATCCGCTGGTCGTGGTCGTAGAGTTCCTGATAATTTTCCAGTTTGCTCTTGACTTTGGCATTGAGCTTTTCCAACCGGCGGGCCTCCTCCTTGGCTTTCGATTCTTCTTCCTGCAATCGGGAACCGGTCTCCGCCATTTTGCTACGTTCTTTCTGCAATTTGGCGATGGTGGCGTCAAAGCGCACCTTGCCCCTTTCGATTTTTTTCTTGGCCTTGTTGATCAGGTTGAAGGGAATTCCATTTTTTTGGGCTACTTCGAAAGTAAACGAGCTTCCGGCCTCTCCCAATACCAATTGAAACGTAGGTTCTAACGTTTTTCCGTCGAAAAGCATGTTCGCGTTGGTAGTATGGGGCAATTCATCGGCCAAAGCCTTTAGGTTCGCGTAATGAGTCGTTATTATCCCGAAAGCCTTACGTTCGTAAAAAACTTCCAGAAAGGCTTCCGCCAGGGCCCCGCCAAGTTCCGGATCGCTGCCGGTACCGAATTCGTCGATTAGAAATAACGTATCCGCATCACATTTTCGCAAAAACCGGTTCATGTTTTTCAACCGGTAGCTGTAGGTGCTCAAATGATTTTCGATGGATTGGTTGTCCCCGATATCGGTCAAAATACGATTGAAGGTACAAACGGAACTCCTTTCATGAACGGGAATTAGAAGTCCTGATTGAAGCATCACTTGAAGTAGACCGATGGTCTTGAGCGTAATACTTTTTCCTCCGGCATTCGGTCCCGAGATAACAATAATCCGGTTTTCTGTATGTAGCTCGATGGTCTGCGGCCAAGTCTTTTCTCCCTTTCGTTCGTTGCTCAGATAGAGTAGGGGGTGAAACGCATCCCGTAGGAACAATCGCTTTTCGGAGTTGATTTCCGGCAGCAACCCATTGGTGTCCAGTGCATATTTGGCCTTGGCGGCGGTGAGGTCCATCTGGGTCAAAAAACCCTGATATTCCGAAAGGGATGGCGAAAAAGGACGAATTTTTTGGGTCAAGGCATTGAGAATACGGCGGACTTCTTCCTTCTCGTCGAACTCCAGATTATTCAACTCCCGACTGTATCTTAAGGTAGCCTCTGGTTCGATATAGACGATACTTCCCTTTCTGGAAGTACCCATCACAGTACCTTTGATCTTCTTTCGGTGCATCGCCTTTACGGCCAATACCCGCCGGTTCTCGACTACGGATTCCCGAATATCGTCCAAATAATCAGAGCTGTGGTAGGAGTTTAGGGCAGATGCAAAACTTTGTCCGATTTTTCCCTTGACATGGTTGATTTCACGACGGATAAGAGCCAAGGCATCCGAAGCATCGTCTTTTACCTCCCCGAACCGATCGATAACGGCGTCGACTTGTGCGGGAATCTCCTTGTTGACCTCAATTTCTTGAGTGACCTCAAAGAGCAAAGGATAATATTCCTTGAATTTTTTAAAAAACTTATTATGGGAGGCCACCGTCAAGCAGATGGCTCCAATCTTTTGAAATCCACTTATTTCCAAGGTGGTATTCTCGATTTTCAGTAGCTTCAGTTCCTTATCGATAGGGTCGAAGCCATGGTTGGGAATCCGGTTTTCATTGGTGAAAGAGGATAGGTATTCCGAGGTCTGGCCCAACGCTTGGTGAAGGATGTCGGCATCGGAAATCGGCAACAGCTCTATGGCACGTTCCTTGCCCGGTCCGGTGGTGCAACGGGCGGAAACCTGTTGTAAAACCGTGGGAAATTCAAGGTCTTGCAGTGTTTTTTTTGGGATGCGTACCATAGGTCAAAAATCGGTGGCAAAGATAGGGATTATAGCGGTTTCTCACCTATGGGAATAGCGATCAACGCCCCGTATTTTTTGCGTGCACCCTGAAAAATTGCTTTCCAATCCATCAGACAGAAACAAATGAGCCGGTATTTTGTGAAGTATAGGCCCATAAGAACACCGATGGAAGTGTGCATCAGAATGGCCGTCAGTAGGTAGGCATTTCGCC
>JBAUIP010000300.1:0-2635 GCA_049683055.1 Pricia sp. | reverse complement strand
CATGGTATACTTGAGGAAGATTACAATATCGCATCAACGTTCTTTGACAATAGCAATACTAGCGATACCACTACGATAAAAGGGTATACTAGCAAACGTACCGAAACGATATATAAGGAAGATTTTGGATTGGACGGAAAGAGTTATAATCTGACGGCCAAGCAGAAACTGGAAAAAATCGGTGGATTGACATCGGTCGAAAAGGCGGCCTTTGCTGATGTATTCAGTGAGTTTGCAAAAAAAGTGCCCATTCACAAACGGGTCAGTAAACAGGAAATAGAGTTGCTTTTGGATCGCGAGCTGCGCAACCGGAATCTGAACCTTGAGTTCGAATATGGCGTATATAGTAGGGGGCTGCCCACGAAGGTAAAGTCCAGGAAATTCAAATTTTCTGAAAATTCCCTTTATAAAACCCCGGTTTTTAAAGATAGTGAGGGCAACAGTGCCTTCTCATTGCTTATCGCGTTTCCCAAGCAGAAACGTTTTTTGGTAAGTTCCATCATGTGGTTGGCGATTTTGTCACTGCTGTTCACCTTAGTAATTGTGGCTTCTTATACAGGCGCCATTTATCAGCTGATCCGGCAGAAGCAGATTTCGGAGATAAAATCGGATTTTATCAACAACATGACCCATGAATTCAAAACGCCTATCGCCACGATAAACCTCGCCGTAGAGGCCATTCGGAACCCGAAAATCATCGGGGATATCGAGAAAGTACACCGCTATTTGGGCATGATTCGTGATGAGAATAAACGGATGCATGCCCAGGTTGAAAACGTATTGCGCATCTCCAAGTTGGAAAAGAACCAGTTGGATATCAGTAAGGATAGGGTCGATGTTCACGACATAATACATGACGCCATTGCCCACGTGGAACTGATCGTAGGAGACCGTGGGGGTTATATAGAGACCCACCTAAAAGCGGAGCGGACTGAAATCGTTGCCAACGAGATGCATTTTACCAACGTGTTGGTCAATATTATGGACAACGCGATCAAATATTCCCCCGAAGCGCCGCGCATTGATGTTTTCACCGAAGTGGTCAAAAATCACATCGTTGTCAAAGTTGCAGATCAGGGGGCCGGAATGAGCAAGGCAGTATTGAAAAAAGTGTTCGAAAAATTTTATCGCGAACATACCGGAGACCTGCACAATGTCAAAGGGCACGGACTGGGTCTGGCCTACGTAAAAAAAATTATAGACGATCACCAAGGGGAAGTGTACGCCGAAAGTGAAAAAGGAAAAGGCAGCACTTTCTATCTAAAATTGCCATTAATCTGAGGTCCGATGGACTTCGCTAACTCAACAATATGGAAACAGTAAACAAAAAAATACTTCTGGTTGAAGACGATCCGAACTTTGGTACAGTGCTGAAAGATTACCTGTCCATGAACGATTTCGATGTCACCTTGGCCAAAAATGGTATGGAAGGATTCGAAAAGTTCAAAAAGGATAATTATGATATCTGCATTTTGGATGTCATGATGCCCTATAAGGATGGATTTACCTTGGCCAAGGAAATCCGGGAAAAGAACGAGCAGGTCCCCATTGTGTTTTTGACCGCCAAGACTATGAAGGAGGATGTTTTAAAAGGATATAAGGCCGGTGCGGACGATTATTTGAACAAGCCTTTCGATTCCGAGGTGCTTTTGATGAAAATCAAGGCCATCATGCAGCGCAAGGCTTCCAGCTCTTTGGCCGACAGCAAGAAGTTCGAATTTGAATTCGGAAATTTCCACCTGAACTCCAAGCTACGCTTTTTGAAGTACAAAGATCAAGAGGCCATCAAACTTTCGCCCAAAGAGAACGAACTATTGCGGCTTTTGGCCTTGCACGAAAACGACCTTATGCCCCGGGAACTGGCTTTGACCAAAATCTGGAGGGATGATAATTATTTCACTTCCCGAAGTATGGATGTCTACATCGCGAAACTGCGAAAATATCTCAAAATCGATGACGAGGTAGAGATATTGAATATTCACGGTGAGGGGTTCCGATTGGTGGTGAAGGATGAGGCAAAATAGAAGTTCATAGCACAACCTGAGCACATACTTGAAAGAGAGAAAATGCGCCCTTTCTGATTCATATTGTTATAGAAATATTCCTTTTCTATCTTTTGACTCCAAAGCTTTGGCTAAAATTAACTCCATTTAAGAAAAGTTTCTCACCTTCCAGTACATCCATTTCATCGAAAATAAACGTATTTATGTGGAGCTAAGATGTTGATTTTTTAAATTACTCGTTGTCTTTACTATAAAACCCCGATAAAATGCAAAACATAGTTATAGTTGGAGCTTCTGGACATGGTGGTATGATTTTGGATATTATTGAGAAAGAGGGTCGATACCGCATGGCGGGCTTTGTAGATTCTTTTAAGGAGAAAGGCTCCATGCACTATGGGCATAAAGTTCTAGGTGACGAAGGGGAGCTGCCACTGCTAATCGATAAATTCAATTTGTATGGTGCCATTCTCGCCATTGGCAATAATTGGACCCGAAAGAATATGGCTAGGAAAGTAGGTACGATCGCTCCCAATCTTAAAATTGTTACTGCAATCCATCCTGAAGCGATTGTTGCTAAGGCGGTCAAAATTGGCAAGGGTAGCGTTCTAATGGCTGGAGCCATCGTCAATACC
>JBAUIP010000299.1:0-2342 GCA_049683055.1 Pricia sp. | reverse complement strand
ACCTTATCTGCATAAGCCAACGTCTTTTCGTAGTTCTTCTGCTCATAGTAGCCCTTCATGAGATTGGACTGCGCAAAGACACGGTTCTGCTGAATATCCGCTTGGTTCTCCAGTCGCTCTAGATACGGAAGGGCGGTCGCATAATCATCCTTTCCAATGTAGATTTCACAAACCCGGGTCAGGGCCTGTTCGGCATACTCCCCGCCGGATTTCTCGGCTACGAACTTGTAATGCGGCAGGGCCTCGTCTTTTTGTCCCTTCCCGAAATAGAGCTGGGCCAAATTGAAATGGGCCTTGACGGCATTCGTCCCGTTCGGGAATTGCTTGATGTAATTTTCGTAGCCTTTGATGGCGACATCCTTTTTCCCCTCAAGGTTTTGTTTGTCGGCGGATTCAAAGGTCGCGTTATCCAATTCGCTATCGGTGACTTCCACAAAATCCAGATTCTTGACCCAGGCGGCATATTCGTCCACACGGCCCAAATCGACATAGATCAATTTGGCGGTAGCGACGGCCTGCACCGCTTCCTGCGTGTTCGGATAATCGCGGACAACGGACTTAAATTCCCCCAAGGCCTGTTCGTTGCGGTTGGCGTTGTAGTGTACCAAGCCCTGCCGCATCATCGCCTGGGGCACCAGCGGACTGCTGCCATACTCGCGCCTTAGATTGTCATAGGCTTGGAGTCCCTGCTGTTGCTGTCCGGCGGATATCAAGGTGTTCGCCAGTTCGAAAAGGGCATCGTCGCGCAAACTCGATTGCGGGTAAGCGGAGGCGAAAGTTCGCAGTTCCTCGATTTTGGTGTCACGACGGTCGACGAAACCGTAACTGATGGCCTTTTGGAAGGCGGCGTAGGCCTTATCGGGTCCGGTCAGCGCTAAGGCCTTATTATAGGTTTCGATGGCCGGCCAGTATTTGCTGGTAACGAAATAGCTATCCCCCAATCGCAAATAGGCGTCATACAGTTTTTGGGTGTCGTCGGTGCCGCCTCCCGCGAATCTGTCGAAAGAAGTAATCGCTTTGTCGTAATCCTTCAACTTAAAGTACGCGTAGCCTAGATTGTAATTAAAACCATCGAATTCTTCCGTGTTCTTTGCCATGGGATTTTGCTGGAAGGCCAAATAATCGGCCAGTGCATCGTCGAAACGGTTCAGCAGGTATTCCGATTCCGCCTTCCAGTAGTTTGCACGGGCCTTAAAAAGGGCGTCCTCGGCACTGCCCAAGGACTTCGCAAAATTTTCTACGGCCGCAGCGTAATCACCGTTCATAAAAAGTTCGATGCCGCGGTAGTAGGCCACTTTTTGGTAGGTCGCCTTGCTGGCATAGTTACGATTCTCTTCCAAAAGCTGCATCGCGCCCTCGAAATTCTTGGAAGTGATATAGG
The DNA here is from genome assembly GCA_049683055.1 of Pricia sp. GTDB lineage: Bacteria > Bacteroidota > Bacteroidia > Flavobacteriales > Flavobacteriaceae > Pricia. The sequence continues at coordinate 961 of JBAUIP010000299.1, read as the reverse complement.
AATCCACCAGCAGCGCCTGCATTTCCTGAGTATTCGCGCCGTTCGGATATTTCGCGAGATAATCGGAGATAACTTGTGGGACGGGTTCGTAAGGATTCCCTATCTCGTAGCTCAAACGGGCGTAATTCAAGTCGGCATCCTGTTTTATTTCTGGGGAAAAGTCCATTTGGGATGCATTCCGGAAGGCGTTCAGGGCCTCCTGTTTTTTATCCAGCTTGAGATAGCATTCGGCCAAATGGTAGTAGGCATTTTGGGATACACTGTTCGTGCCGCCGATAATCTTGTTGAACTGCTGGATGGCGTTGGCGAAATCCCCTTGCTTGTAGTAGGAATATCCCAACAAATAGTAGTCCGTATTGCTCCACTTTCCCTTTTTGCCTCTGTATTCCTCCAAATAGGGAATAGCCTCGGCGTACTGTTCCATATTGAAATAGCTCTCCCCGATAATCTTGCTCAGTTCCGATTTTTCGTAGCGGTCGTTCTTTGCCATCTGCTTTTCCGCCAGCCGAATGGCCTCCTCGAACTTACCCAGCTTAAAGTTCATGTCCGCCTGGTAGTAATCCATCTTCTCCTCAAGGATTTCCGGGTCCTTGATTTCGTCGAAACGCCGGTTGGCCTCTTGATAATCGTCCTGTTGATAGGCGATATAGCCTTGGTAGTATTTTGACTGAGAACCGTATTTCTCGGTATTCTCGACCTTGCTCAAATAACTTTCCGCTTCCTTCTGCTTCCCAGAGGAAAAAAGGGAGTAGCCGTAATTGAAATTGAACTTGTCCATTTCCCCTCGGGAAAGAGAGCTTTGGTCGACCTTATTATACCATTTCAGGGCGTAGGGATATTTTCCCGTTTCGAAGTAATATTCCGCCACATCTACAAAGGCGGAATTGCGCTTGGTCGACGTAGGATAATTCTCCACGAAACTTTCCATCAGCCGGTCAGCGCCCAATTGGTTCAGGCGAAC
>JBAUIP010000298.1:0-14914 GCA_049683055.1 Pricia sp. | reverse complement strand
GTTCTACGGACAGCGGCTTACTTTTGGCCTAAAATACGACCTGTTCAAAAGGTAAAGGGCAATCTTTGCACAAGGCCGTAAAGACCGTTAAAGGAATTCGATGGTCTTTGTCAGAACTACATTCTTTGGTCAAAAGTGTACTATAACAAGTCTTTCATATGAACCAAAAGCCCGAATCCAGGTCCAGCCTTCCGAGGTCAAGCGCCACGAAGAGGAACCGAAATACCCTTTTCCCATTCGCCCGTTTCGCCCTCCCCCCCCTTTTCGCCATTGTCGCCCTTATTGCGTGCAACCGCAGCAAGCTTCAGCCCGTTGCCCCAGATGTGGTGACCGAAACCACCCCGAACGATACCGATGACCCGGCCATTTGGGTCAATCCCGACGACCCGGCCAAAAGTATCGTTTTCGGTACGGACAAGGAGACCAACGGGGCCATCTATGCTTTTGACCTAGATGGAAAAATAATCGAGGAAAAGACCATCCGGAACATCAAAAGACCGAACAACGTAGATGTGGAATATGGAGTCCGCCTGAACGATTCCGTTTCCGTTGATATTCTTGCCTTTACCGAACGCGAACGGCAACAGGTACGCGTTTTCTCGGTCCCTGATATGCAGCCTTTGGATAGGGGAGGATTTCCGGTCTTTACCGATGAAGAATCACAAGAAAATCGGCTTCCGATGGGTATAGGCCTATACAAATCGCCCGATGACGGCAAGGTTTATGTGATTGTAGGCAGAAAAACGGGGCCGTTGTCGGACTACCTCTACCAATATGAACTCAAGACCGATAACGGCCCCGTCGAAGGCAGCGGCGTCGAGATGGAACTCGTGCGAAAATTCGGAAAATTCAGCGGTCAAAAAGAAATCGAGGCCATTGCGGTCGACGATGAAAACGGATGGGTCTACTATGCCGACGAGGGCGTGTGCATCAGAAAATACCATGCCGAGCCCGGCGAGGGCGATGCGGAGGTCTCCTGTTTTGGCGGTGACTATTTCCTCGACGATATCGAAGGCATCGCCTTGGCGGCCTACCCGAACGACGAAGGCTACTTGATCGTTTCGAACCAGCAGCAGGGGGAGTTCAACATTTTTTCCAGGAAGGACAACTCCTTTATCAAGGCCGTCAACCTTACCACCAATGAATCCGATGGCTGCGAAGCGGTCACGGTTCCCTTGAACCCGACCTTCCCCAACGGGCTTTTCGTGGCCATGAACGACGAGAAGAACTTTTATTTTTATGATTTGGAGAAGGTGGTTTCCGTCGATCAACGACCCCGAAGCACATTACATCCAAACCCACAATAAATAACATAGCCATAATATGGCGCTAACCTTATAAAAATGAGACTTAGCCAACTTTGTCAAAGTAAGTTTGAGTTGAGTTAGTTTGTCCTAATAGGCCAACGGTATTGCTCGTTGGCCTATTGTCGTTTAGCAACACAGATAACGGGGGGCAACATCGGTCCCTTAATGTTAGGATGCTAAATCCCTGAAACCGCTCGATACACACACGTTGATACATCGAAAACCTTTTATGGAAACATACAGAAAAACAGAATTTGGTAAAGGCCGTAGGGATTTTGTAAAGCGGTCGCTATTGGTAAGTCTTGGCTTTGTGGGCCTGTCACAGTGTGCTTTCGGGCCGGCCGGCCCCACCAATATGCTCGGTGGGATGATGGATCTGCTCCGGGATCCCGCCGAATACCTCGACCTTCCGGAAGGCTTTTCCTATAAGATCATATCACGGGCCGGGGACAGGATGGGCGACGGGTTTCTGGTTCCCGCACGGCCCGACGGGATGGGGGCATTTCCCGGCGCTTCCGACGGAAAGGTCATCTTGGTCAGGAACCATGAGAACAGCCCCGAACCTTTTGAGAACAGTCCATTCGGAAATAACAACGAGCTGCTGTCGAAACTGCGCCCGAACCGGATCTACGATGCGGGCCGGGGGCGAACCCCGAGCCTTGGCGGTACGACCACATTGGTCTTTGACGAGCGCAACCAGCAAATCGAGGAACAGTACCTAAGCCTGGTGGGAACCAACCGCAACTGTGCCGGAGGGGTCACTCCCTGGGGCAGTTGGCTGAGCTGCGAGGAGGATGTCACCACCAAAGGCGGAAACGTTGAAAAAGACCATGGTTTCGTCTTCGAGGTGCCGGCAGCACAACGAAAACCGATCGATCCGGTACCGATCAAGGAAATGGGCAGGTTCAACCACGAGGCCGTGGCGGTGGATCCAGAAACCGGTATTGTTTACCAGACCGAGGACCGGCACGACGGGCTTATCTATAGGTTCGTCCCGAACGTCAAAGGCAAATTACAGAAAGGCGGACGGTTACAGGCCTTGGCCCTAAAGGAAAGCAAAAGTTTCGATACCCGAAATTGGGACGGACCCCTTATGCCGTCCGACCGGCCCATGGAGGTGGAATGGTTGGATGTAGACGATGTTCTATCCCCAAAAGATGACCTGAGGTTCAGGGGATTCGAAAAGGGCGCGACGCGATTCGCCCGGGGAGAGGGCATCTGGTTCGGCGACGGCGAACTCTACTTTGCCTGCACCAACGGGGGACCGAACCAATACGGTCAGGTGTTCAGATATCGTCTATCCCCGGAGGAGGGAAACGAAAGCAACGCATCAAAGGCCGCCACCTTGGAACTCTTTGCGGAATCAAAGGATAAGACCGTGCTGCATATGTGCGACAACCTGACCATCGCGCCTTGGGGAGACCTCATCCTAAGCGAAGACAATGGCGAACTCAACCACATCCGGGGCATCAGGCCGAACGGTGAGGTCTATACCTTCGCTACGAACAAAAGCTCGGGTTCGGAATTCGCAGGTGCGGTTTTTTCACCTTCCGGAAAGACCCTTTTCGTAAACATCCAGGAAAACGGAGAAACCTTGGCCATAACGGGGCCTTGGAAGAATCTCTCGTGAATATCTGCGTTATCTGGCATACGTCTCCGACCGTGGAAAAATAAAGATTAGTTAACAAAACGTTAATGTAGAATTCGCGCCGGTTACAATTATTTCAGAAAACTTTGTTGAACGGATTTTCTGTAGATGAAAATAGTTTTTTCGTACTTCTCCGACCTGTCACCCTACTTCTTGGCCTCCCCGGGAGCAAGAAGTTATCCCCCTCCCTTAAAATCCTGGAAAATCAAAAAACACCGTACCTCTTCGATACCATGAAAAAAAGACCCGTCGATATCGTGGTAATTTCCGATGTGCACCTGGGCACTTACGGTTGCCATTCCAAGGAACTGGTCAAATACCTCAAATCTATCAAGCCCAAAAAGGTCGTACTGAACGGCGACATCATCGATATTTGGCAGTTCAGCAAGAGATATTGGCCCAAGTCGCACATGAAGGTCGTGAAACTGCTTATGGAGTGGGTCACCAAAGGTATCGAGGTACATTACATTACCGGCAACCACGATGAAATGCTGCGCAAGTTCGCCGGCCTTGAGGTTGGTTCGTTCGACATCTCGAACAAGTTGGTACTGCCGGTACACGGAAAAAAGGCCTGGATCTTTCACGGGGACGTTTTCGACGTGACCATGCAACATTCCAAATGGCTGGCCAAGCTCGGTGCGATAGGGTACGACATGCTGATCTTGCTCAATAGGGCCGTTAATTTCTGTTACAGAAAAATGGGCAGGGGACCCGTTTCCATGTCCAAAAAAATAAAGAACGGCGTGAAATCGGCCATCAAGTTCATCCATAATTTTGAGATAACGGCAGCTGATATCGCCATCGAGAACGGATACGACTATGTGATATGCGGACACATCCACCATCCGGAAATCAAGTCCATTGAAACGGGCAACGGTTCGGTAACGTATATGAATTCGGGGGACTGGGTCGAGAACCTGACCTCCCTGGAATACCATAGGGGCAAGTGGAGGCTCTACCGGTACGAGGACGACATGAAGATGGGAACTTACGATATGGAAATTGAAGATCCTGTAGAACTCCTGGAAAAGGAAGAGCTCTTTCAAAGGATGATGGCCGAATTCCACGACCCGTCGTCCCAAAAACTATAAAATGGCATCTCGAAAAACGATAGTCCAATGAAAGTACTCTACGCCATCCAAGGAACCGGGAACGGACATTTGAGCAGGGCGCGCGATATCGTTCCCGCCCTTCAAAGAAGGAACATCGATCTGGATATCCTGGTCAGCGGAACCCAGGCCGACATCAGTTTGCCCTATCCCGTTACATATCAATTGAACGGATGGAGCTTTATCTTCGGAAAGAAGGGAGGGGTGGATATGTGGCGTACCTATTTGCGGACGAACGCATCGAGGCTCCAAAGGGAGGTCAAAAGCGTTCCGGTCTCCGATTACGACCTGGTCATCAACGATTTCGAGCCGGTCTCCGCATGGGCCTGTAAGTTGGGAAAGAGACCCTGTGTGGCCCTCAGCCATCAGGCCGCCCTTTTATCGCCAAAGGTCCCCAAGCCCAAAAAGAAGGATGCCCTTGGAAAGTTGATCCTTCAAAAATATGCGCCCTCCACGGCCCGGTACGGTTTCCATTTTAAAAACTACGACGACAAAATATACACCCCCATCATCCGACAGGAAATCCGGAACACGACCCGAACGGCCGGACGGCATTATACCGTTTACCTGCCCTCCTATAGCGACGAAAAGATCATGGAAGTACTCTCCGAAGTCAAACACGTCTACTGGGACGTTTTCTCCAAGCACAACCGGACGAAATTCTTTTGGAGGAACATGACCGTTCGCCCTATCGATAATATGGCCTTTATCCATAGCATGGCCGAGAGTAGGGGCGTTCTGTGCGGTGCCGGTTTCGAGACCCCGGCCGAAGCGATCCATTTGCAGAAGAAACTCATGGTCATACCGATGAAGGGACAGTACGAGCAGCAATGCAACGCCGCCGCCCTTAAGGAAATGGGGGTGCCCGTAATCAAATCGCTCAAAATGAAACATCTGGACCAGATCAAGGCCTGGGTCGAAAACGGTACCCCGTTGGGCATCCATTATCCCGATATTACCGAAACCATTATAGACCGCCTGCTCGAGGAGTCTTTAGCGGGGCAAACACATGAAGTCTTATAGATGGGGAACGAACCGGAATCCCTTTTCGACTTGCGGGCGCACGATTTCGGAAAGGATTTTATATGGGGCGTATCCACGGCCGCTTACCAGATAGAAGGGGCACATGATGTTGACGATAAGGGGCCCTCCATCTGGGACCATTTTGTCTCAAAAAAGGGAAAGATCCATAAAGGCCAGCACGGCAGGGTCGCCTGTGATTTCTATCATCGGTACAGGGAGGATATCCTTCTGATGAAAGCGATGAACATCGGGCATTTCCGTTTTTCGATCTCATGGGCCCGGCTGCTGCCGGATGGCGTCGGGAACGTAAGTGAACCGGGCATCGCTTTCTACGACCGGGTCATCGATTTTTGTCTTGAGTGCGGTATTACCCCATGGATCACCCTTTACCATTGGGACCTGCCCCGGGCCCTGGAAGATAGGGGCGGCTGGACGAACAGGGACATCCTAGGATGGTTCGAGGCCTATACACGGCTTTGCGCCGACCGTTTCGGCGACCGCGTAAAACATTGGATGGTCCTCAACGAACCCATGGTCTTTACCGGTGCAGGGTATTTTCTGGGGGTACATGCCCCGGGCAGAAAGGGGCTTGGAAACTTCTTGCCCACCGTACACCACGCGGTACTGTGCCAGGCCTTGGGCGGTAGGGTTCTGCGCGATGCAATACCCGAGGCGAGCATCGGCACTACCTTTTCGTGCTCCCAAATAACCCCATACTCCCAAAGTCCTAAAAACCTCCGGGCCGCAAAAAAAGCGGATGCCCTGCTCAACCGTCTTTTTATCGAACCTAGCCTGGGGCTCGGTTATCCGGTTGAAAGCCTTTCCGTCCTGAAACGGCTGGAAAAGTACCGAAGGCCGGGGGACCTCGAGGACTGTATTTTCGATTTTGATTTTATAGGGGTCCAGAACTATACACGCGAGGTGGTTCGGCACAGTTACACCGTACCCTATCTCCATGCCAAAATCGTATCCGCCCGCAAAAGAAACGTACGGGCCACGCTTATGGACTGGGAGGTATATCCGCCGGGCATATACGCCATAATCGCTAAATTCAACGCCTACGAAAAGGTCAAAAGAGTACTGGTTACGGAGAACGGGGCCGCGTTCGAAGATCGGTTGCAAAATGGAAAAATCGCCGATTTCGACAGAATCGAATATCTACAGAAATACTTGCAGCAGATCCGTAGAGCGCAGTCCGACGGCCTAAAGGTATCCGGCTATTTTGTGTGGACGCTTATCGACAACTTCGAATGGGCGGAGGGCTATCGCCCCCGTTTCGGTCTGGTACACGTTGATTTCAAGACCCAAGAACGGACCGTTAAGGCCTCTGGCGAATGGTACCGCCAATTTTTAGGTTCGGACAGCTTTACTTGTAGCCACGGTATCAAACAAAAATAACCGATGTCCCCATCGGTTTAGCTAATTCAAATAAGAACGTATGCCGGATAATGCACCACAAAGGTTGCAATCCTGTGCAAGCTTTGCGTTAAACTACAATTAGGAATGGATTATGCTATGGTGAACCGATTTTGCATTTCGGCCCCGCATCCACTATTGCACGACATACAACTATGCGGAAAGCGTCGTATTTTTCCCCTCGAAGACCATGTAGGCCTCATCGGTAATCGTATCGATAAAGCGATAGGAGGCGGTGGCGGACCCACTAGTAAATTCCGCCATCAAATAGCCCCGTTGCGAAGCATCGAAATATTTCAGGTTATCGATCAAAAGGGTAAAGGCATTTTCGATGCCCTGGATGGTATCGGGGTCGTCGCCGAACAGCCCTTCGAAACCTGGCGAAGTTACCGAGGAGCAGGCGAATTCCTCCCCGACCTTGTTGCCCCCGCCATCCAAAAGATCGTTGTTCCAGGCGTTGTGGGTATCCCCGGCTAGGACGACCGCTTTTTTCCCCTTTAGTAAAGAAAAAAGCCTCTCGCGTTCGACAGGGTAGCCGTCCCAAGCGTCCAGGTTATAGGGCAGTACGGTATTGATACGGGCCAGTTCGGCGTCCGTCAGGGTCGGGTCGTTCTGCAGGGCCCTTGTCTTTAGTACGGAAAGCTCGGTAATCAGCTGCAACAGTTCCTGAAAGGTCTCCGGAGTGGCGTTTCCGGAGGCGATCGCCGCGATGGAAACCAGCAGCTCCGCCGGAACGAACATTTTGCCCATCAATACCTGCTGGCCGATAATCTGCCAAGTAGCGCTGCTGCCGGCCAAGGTGCCGGAGACCCATGCGAGCTGTTCTGGGCCCAGAAGGTCACGGTCGGGATCGCCCAGGGCCTCCGAGAACGCGGCCTGCTCGAAACTGCCGTCCGCAGCGAAGTAATCGGCGAAGTCCAGCTGCTTGTCCCGACCTATGATACGGGTATCCAGCATGACCAGGTTCGCCAGGTTTCCGAACTCGAAGTTCCGGTAGATGAAATTACCGTTATCGGTCCGGACCGGCAGGTACTCGCCGTGCACCCGGATAGCCAGGTTCTTCCGTGCCTGATAATCGCCCTCACCTTCGTTGTGGTTCTCGGCCCCGTCCATGTAGGCGTCGTTCGTAATCTCATGGTCGTCCCATACCACGATAAAGGGTTTCTTTTGGTGCGCCATCTGCAGACCGCTATCGGTACGGTATTGGCGGTAGCGCAACCGGTAGTCCTCCGGGCTCAGGATTTCGGTCCTTGGGTCGTGCACACGGTCTAGTGTCTCCGTATTTTCATTGGTGCCGTATTCTCCCTCCCCGTACTCATAGATGTAGTCCCCCAGGTGGACGACCACGTCGGCATCGCTCTGCGCAATGGCATCGTAGACGTTGAAGAGTCCTACGGGATAATTGCTGCACGAGCAGACCGCCAGTTTCAGGTTATCGACCGATGCGCCGGCAGCGGGAAGGGTAATCGTTTCCCCGACCACGGATTCGGCCCCGCTGTCCTCCTGAAAGAACCGGTAGTAGTACTTGCCGTCGGATGCCAGTCCCGTTACATCCTCTATCACGGTAAAGTCGCTTTCCTGCGAGCAGGTCGAGTACCCTTCGGAAACAATCTGGCCGAAGCTGGGATCGGTGGCGACTTCCCACTTGACCTTTAGCTCCTGATGTATTTCATCCTCTGTAGGCGTAAACCGCGTCCATATCATCACGGCATCGGAAATCGGGTCGAAACTACCGACCCCGTGCAAAAATCTGGGGATACCGTCCTCGCCACCACCCAAAAGCGGGAAATCGTCCTCCTTGCAGGCCAAAAGTTGCGAACTCAGGATAATCCCGCCCGAGGCCAGGATGGATTTGGCCAAAAAGGCCCTTCGCGATGTAATCTCTCTTTTCATGATAGTGTTCTTGAAGTTTGGATGAAACTAAGGTTCACAGGTTCTTTTTGAGTTAGGTCATCATTATAAAGGAATTATGATTTGAGGGCCAAGGTTAAGAAAATGAAAAGGCCGTGGATTTGGGAAACTCGACCGCCCCGAAGAATGCCGGGGCGGTTTTAATAAGTGTCAATAGTGGATGGGTACCGACAATTATTCAGGCCAACTATTCCTATTCATCATCGCCGGAACCCTTAACATCCCAAGTGGCCACGGCATGGACAGCCTCGCCGGTATAGTCCGTAAACACCCCATCGACACCGGCATTGAAGAACAGATGGTATTCGGCTTCCGGGTCGCCCCCGCTCCATTTCTCGTCCTCGTTCCGGAAGGTATAGGGATGCACCTGCAGATCGTTTTGGTGGGCCAGATTCACAAAATCGGTCGCCGGTAGCACGCTAACGGCCCCATTGGCATCGGTCTCAAACGGAATGATGAAAGGCTTCCACGGGCCTATCCCATCGGCGTAGCTGGCCGTAAACCGCATTCCCTCCACAGTGGTGAAATATTCGTAGGTCCGGGAATCGCCATCGGCATAAAAATCGAAGGGGGCGGCGAACGAGATAAATTCCCCTTCCGGCACTTCGTAATCAAGGCTTCCGTCGGGATTTACGTTGTAGGTGGAAATCAGCTGCACCAATTTGACCGAATACTTACTATTGATGTACTGTAGGGGCGCCACCTCGAAGCACTGTACGAAAACCGGGTCGTCTTCCGAATCGAGACCGGCCGCGGAAAGTTCGGACATCAGGGCATCCTCGATACCATATCCCAGTGTCTTATGGAAAAAGGGATGCTTCATTTCGGGATAGATACCGACGGGATTCCCTTTGGAGGTGGTGTTCGATTTCGCCAGGGCGATTATCTCGGTCAGGGTAGGCACTTGATAGAGTCCGTCGAATCGGTCGGAGCGGTCGGAGCGGGGCTGCTTGGCCCGTAGTTTTTTGATCTGTTTCAAGGTAAAGTCCGAGGCGAACCAGTCCGTCACCTCCTTGCCATCAAGATTTTTGGTGCATTTTAGGTGGGCAAACTCCGACAGGTCGGCCACGTTGGTGGTACCGGACATAAAGGGCTCGTGGCGGGCGATCAAGACGCTGTCCTTGGTCATTACCAAATCCGGTTCGATATAATCGGCTCCGAGTTCGATGGCCTTTTTATAGGCCTCCAAGGTATGTTCGGGCAGAACGGATTGCGCTCCCCGGTGGGCGATGACAAGTGGGGCTCCGGCGTCTTCATCGGGGCCGTCGCCTCCACCGCCACCGATAAAACCATCGACTTTGTCGCAGGAGGAAAACCCCATCAGTACATATAGGATTACGATAGATACCAAGTTCATTTTTTTCATTTTACAGGTTTTTAAGTGAATCCCAAAAGAACAAAACGAACATTACCCGAGTGTTAAACAAGGTTATGCTTCGGCCATATAATACTAAGTTGAACCTTACGCCGTCGTAAAATTTAAAATAACGCTAATGTTTCCCTAACGATATTCTCTGGATTTTTAAGGTACTTTGTCAGATAAATAAGATGGAGCGGATAACATTGTCCAGGTCCGAATCAAATTAAAGGTAATCCTGCACTGCACCATGAAAAGATCCGTCTTACGAATGCCGAAAGGGAACAGGCCGAGTACCGAAGGCCTCTGTATCCTTTGGGCCGTTCTTTATCTGATCGCTATCGTGGTCATGTGTCACATATAGGGGCCACGGCCCGAATCTTAATATCATTACCAATAGCTATGAAAACAAAAAACCTTGAATGGACTTTCAGAGGATTCAATCGGAAACTGGACAAACTCGAACCCCTGATCAGGGAGAGGGCGGTGGAAATCGCCGGCGAGCTGATGGACACCGGAGAGTTTACCCAAGAGAGGGCCGTCGAAGCAGGAATCGAGCTTACCGAGGAACTTCATTACGACCTCGAGGAATAGACGGTGCCGGGCAATTGCCGGAAACTATATTTATCGCTCCGTCTTATAAACAGCAGTCGGCACCACCGATCCAACAAAAAAAGCCCCGGAAATTTCGGAGCATCCGGAGCCTTTAACATTGATTGTAAAACAAGTGTATGCAGCGCTAATCTACCATGATACTTTCCCTATACCGGTTCTCGTCATCTTCTATTTCGATGACGTAATCCCCTTCAACGGCCGATCTGAAATCGAACGATTTACCAATTGACTGCCCGTCCAGTATTTCGGAATGCAGTATTCGACGGTCGTCGTCGTATACCGAGATACGCACCTGATGCTTATCCAAGTTCAGGTAGTTCAGGAAAATCCTGCTTCCCTCCTTTCGAAAGGAAGGCTTGAACCTTTCCCTTTTCTCCGTAACCCGTACCCCACGGTCGTCGATGGTAAGTGCGTACACGACTTCCGTTAAAGCGTCTTCCGCCTTTAGGAAGTAGTTCCCCTGGGGAAGGCTCCCCAAATCGAACTTCTTGGCATAGTCCATCTTTCCAAATACCTTTTCGGAATAGACCCGGTCGCCGTTCGCTGCCAGAATGGCCAAAGTGGCCGTTTCCGGACGCTCCTCCCACGCCAGGATTACGGTCTTGGCACCTTGTTTTGCCGTTAACACGGGTTTTTTGGCCATTCCAAGGCTAGCGGTAAACGTGAAGACCAATAAGGCCACTGTTCTTACAATTTTCTTCATAACGTTCGTTTTTTGATTGATGAATGATGGTTAATAAACACGGTACAAAACTAAGTCGAATGGTCGCTAGGTGCTACATGGGATTTTTCCTATTTATGTAGAATCTTACCCGGCATCAAGGTTAACTAATCGTTAATAGGATAATAAGGAACATTTACGTGTTTGGTTTGTAGGGAATTACTCTCTTTTAAAAATTACCTTTGTACCAAGAAAACGGTCAGGCAATGAGGAAACCAACACCAACTTGAGAGGTTGTCGCCCCGGACTTTGGCAACTCCTTTACCTATATGAGATTCGATGGGCGACGGCCCAATAAAAACGATTCCTGGCACCATCATCCGGAGCTGGAACTGGTCCATATAAGCGGCGGCAACGGCAAGCGGCAAATCGGAAGCCATGTTTCAAGGTATAAGGACGGGGACCTTATCATGGTCGGTAGCAACCTGCCTCACTACAGGTTTACCGATGGCCTCGGCGGAGACCTCCGTGAGACCGTCATACAGATGAAGAGGGATTTTCTCGGGAAGCGGTTCTTGGAGATTCCCGAAACACAGAACATCCGGAACCTCTTCGAGATCGCCAAGGAAGGTATGGTATTTACCGGACGCACCAAGTGGAAGGTCGGTGAAAAAATGAAGGTATTGGAATACCTCACGGATTTCCGACGTCTTTTGGGCGTGCTTAACATCCTGAACGAGTTGGGGATGTCAAGGGAATTCAGGATACTGAAGGCAGATGGCTCCCAAGTGCGGGAAGACAACGGGGAAAATGACCGTATCGATGTGGTTTTCGATCACGTGGAGCACCATTTTCGGGAGGAGCTGACACTCGATGCGATATCGGATTTGGTGGGCATGACCAAGACCGCTTTCTACCGCTATTTTAAAAAAACCACCGGAAAGACCTTTACACGGTATTTGAACGAACATCGCTTAGCGCATGCGTCCCAGCTTTTGGCCTAGCGGGCCATAAGCGTTACCGAGATATGTTTCGAGAGCGGGTTCAACAATTTCTCGTATTTCAACCGATCGTTCAAGGACTTTGCGGGCATGGGTCCGATGGAATACAGAAAACAATCGAAAAAGATACTGCGGTAGGGTGGCGAAAGCCGGTAATCTGCTAGTAGATGCTGTAGGCAGGCCCGACCGAAACAAGGCCCAGGTTTTTCCGGTTTCTGTCCTGCGGTTTTTTTTCGGGCCGAATTGAATTTGTGTAAGGCAATGTAAGCTGCACCGAAAGGCCTTCGTTAGCGATTATGACACTCCTAAAAAGCTCATTCCCGGGGCCATTGTTAATTGATTCCATAATGGTACAGGTTCATACGTTAGTCTCTGTCAAAGTAAATGAAAATCCGGACCGGGAAGATTAACCGAAAATAAAGCTTGGATTAAAAATCGGGTGGGAAATTTCTGTGGTCCTCGGATTTATCGGATTTGAAGGAAGTAAAAGCCAGCACACCCAGAAAAACCCCCTTATTAGACCATTGGCCAGGAAAAGCATCGGGGAAAGCAAAAGGTTTCCGCTGCCGTCGGTCTTATTTTTGTCCTTTTGCTCTTTGGAGATTGTTTCCTGAAGTAACTTGGAACGCATTTCCATCAGATTTTTCTTCCTTGATTTTTGAATGCGCGTGATATCATAAACCCTCCACTTTGCCCTGCGCCTATCGTATAGGTAATATCGCCAGGTATCGTCCGTCAGGTCGTGCCAAAAAAAGAAGCTTCCATATTTCTTGATCAGGTACCAAAAGAACCTATAAATCCTCGCGGACGACATATCCGGTGCGGACTTCCCGTTGAACCATAACTTTCTCCCGCTCAACCTGACCTCCCTTCCACCGTTGGTTACCGTAAGGCTCCCTTGGTCCATGGCGGTATGGAAGTAGAGGTCGAACATACCCCTAGACAGTACAAAATCCTCTTCCACCAACTTCATCACCTGCAATTCTTACTTTAAAATTACCCTAGGTAAAAGCCTCGAACCCTAAAATTCCGTTAATTAACGTAGCGGTATACGTGTTAATTCATGTTGGGTTAACGTTGCTATGCGTGTACGGTATTTTCGATATGGGAACAGTGTAACTCGCATCGGCCCGACATATACGTCAACCGTTCCGAAAAGCCTTGAATCCAAAATCGAGTCTATCGGCAACTGTCACTGTTTTCCATCTTTCTTGCAAGATAAATGCTTATATTTTCATGCTTTTATTTCAACCGATCGATAGTACTACGAAAGACTGTTGTTATACTAAAGAAATTTGTATGGAAAAGAAAATCAGCTATGGTTCAGAGGAACTCGATTTAAAGCTCGAACAGTTCGAGCCAAAGGTGAAGCGCAAGGCCCTTTCCCTCGCAAAAGGAATTATGTCGGTCTATGGCCTCCCCGAGGTACTTGCCGTCGAGGAAGGTATAATAAGGGCCAAAAAGGTCTTCGAGGAAAAAAGGAGGGTTGAAATTCAAACGCTTACAATCGGTGCGAACTAAGATTTGAGATGCGAAATTGCCTCCCGGTACTTACTTTCTCAGGCAATTCAAACAATAAAATCACCGAATGGACGGAGTTTCAATTACCTAACGATTTCATAACCTTCCACAACGCTCGGCAGCCTATTACATGCCTTTACTTTGCACAGCAACCAATCCAAAAACAAATTTGAATTTTGAAGTTGTAGTAATGTACCTCGGCTTTACCATGGCGGCGTACTCCGTTGTGGGCAACGATACCATTCAGACTCTGGGCACCTTTCTCAGTTCCAATGAACGGAAAAAGTAGTGGGTGCTTTGGCTTTTTGCCGGAGGCATTCTGGCCGCTACCCTAATATATGGCTATGCCGCCTACGATGGCGATGTATCCTACGGTAGACTGGCCAAGTACCCGATGCCCGACCCCTTTGCGTGGTACTACCTGCTGCCACCCGTAGTTCTGTTACTTCTGACCCGCACGGGCATTCCCGTTAGTACTTCCTTTCTTATCCTGACGTTTTTCAACGAAAAGAACCTGAACGATATGGTCGTTAAATCGGTATCGGGCTATCTAGTCGCCTTTGCGGCCGCCATCCTGCTCTATCTTTTGGTATCGAAACTACTGGAAAAACGTTTTATTGAAAAGCCGATAACTGAAAACGAAACCCGAATCTGGACAGTGTTGCAGTGGTGCTCTACCGGTTTTTTATGGTCACAATGGCTGATACAGGATTTTGCGAATATCTTTGTCTACCTGCCCCGTGATTTGGGCCTCGGCTCGCTGGCCTTTTCCCTTATCGTAATTTTAGCGCTATTGGCCTATATCGTTGCCACCAAGGGAGGTGCCATACAGAACATCGTCAAATCGAAGACCAATACGGTGGATATCCGGTCCGCGACCATCATCGATCTCATTTATGGCATCGTGCTTTTCTATTTCAAGGAACTGAACAATGTGCCCATGAGTACAACTTGGGTATTCATAGGCATACTTGCCGGTCGCGAGATTGCGTTGAACTTTGTATTGCGCAGAAGCAAGGCGCGCCTGAAGATGTTCAAGTCGTTGGGTATAGATTTAGCCAAGGTCATCCTGGGCCTCGTAGTCAGTATTGTCCTTGTGTTTACCGTAAAATTTTTGGCCATCTCGGTATAAGCAAGTCGAATGGCTATGGGTCCGAAGTATAAATATACTTTTAACAAACAATTGTATGGAAAGCATCCTTTTTCCCACGGATTTCTCAGAAGTTTCGATGAACGCATTTTTGTACGCCTTGGAATATGCCCATAAAATGGGGGCAAAAATTATCGTGTTCCACTCCTTCGATGTGGATGTCGAGGCAGAGGATCATGTCGCAGAGGTATATAA
>JBAUIP010000297.1:0-1859 GCA_049683055.1 Pricia sp. | reverse complement strand
AAGCAATGGTCGTCCTTATAGTGGCACGGCTTGCCACGCTCAAAAATCTATCCAAAGAGGAACGCAAAACCGAGGTAAACAAGCTAGCTTTTAAATCATCTTCCCAGATGATGAACGCCGCTATTTTCGGTCAGATTATCATTCTGATCGTCTTTATCCCTATCCTAACACTTACGGGTATCGAAGGGAAGATGTTCCGCCCAATGGCATTAGTATTCGGATTCGCCATTATTGGGGCGATGATTTTATGTCTGACCTACGTTCCGATGATTGCTGCCAGCCTATTGTATTCCAAAAAACTGGATAAAAAAACATGGGGCGACAAATTCATGGGATGGTTGGAACGCAAGTACCGTCCTGTTTTGGATTGGGCATTGACCGCTAAAAAACTTGTGGTCACCGGTGCCGTCTTTCTATTAGCGATTGCCCTTTTCATATTCTCGACATTGGGCGGGGAGTTTATCCCAAAATTGGATGAAGGGGATTTTGCATTGGAAACCCGTATGGCACCAGGTACTTCCCTTTCGGAAATGACCAGAAATATGACCAAACTGGAAGCTATTCTACTTGAAGAATTTCCAGAGGTCGAAACAGTTGTAACGAAAATCGGGGCAGGAGAAATCCCTACGGACCCTATGCCTATAGAAGGTGCGGATATCATGGTTAGCCTTAAAAACAAGAATGAATGGGTATCTGCGGAAAGCAAACAAGAACTCGCCGAACAGATGGAGGAAGCGCTTTCGGTATTGCCGGGCGTGGATGTGGAATTTTCGCAGCCCATCGAGATGCGTTTCAATGAACTGATGACCGGAGTGAAGCAGGACATCGCCGTAAAAATCTATGGCGAGAATTTGGAACTTTTACAGGAAAAAGGAAACCAAGCTGGGGAGATTATCAGGGGCATCTCAGGTGTCGCCGATGTTCGTGTGGAACAGGTCGTTGGCCTACCACAAATAGTTATCGACTACCAACGTAGCCGAATGGCAGAGTACGGACTTACCATTCTCGAACTTAACCAGATTGTCAGTACCGCTTTCGCAGGGGCAACTACAGGAAAGGTTTTTGAGGGCGAAAGAAGGTTCGACCTAACCGTACGGCTGCAGGAAAAATCCCGTGATGGCATTGCCTCAATTAAGAACCTATACGTACCGCTTGCAAACGGGCAAAAAATTCCGCTCAAGGAAGTGGCCAATATTAGTTTTGAGGATGCCCCTGCCCAGATTTCGCGTGATGATACAAGCCGTCGTATCGTTATCGGGGTCAACGTGGGTAATAGGGACACGCAATCCTTGGTCGAGGAAATGCAGAACACGGTACAACAACAATTAGACCTCCCACCAGGCTATTCGGTTACCTATGGCGGAGAGTTCGAGAACTTGCAACGGGCGAAAAAACGCCTTGCATTGGTCGTTCCCTTGGCCTTGGTGCTCATTTTTGTAATCCTGTTCATCAGCCTTCGCTCTTTAAAGCAGTCGCTGTTAATCTACACCGCCATTCCCTTTGCTGCGGTCGGTGGCATACTCGCACTTTGGTTGCGGGGGATGCCGTTCAGTATTTCGGCAGGTGTGGGCTTTATTGCCCTGTTCGGGGTTGCGGTGCTCAACGGTCTAGTATTGATAAGCAGTTTGAACGAACTGAAAACGGACGGAGTAAACGACCTAAAGACCCGAATCAGAAAAGCGACCAAATCGCGATTACGTCCTATTTTTTTAACCGCCGTAACCGATATCGTTGGCTTTCTGCCTATGGCACTTTCCAGTTCTTCGGGAGCTGAAGTACAAAGACCTCTAGCAACGGTCGTTATTGGTGGCCTGTTTACGGCCACGCTGCTTACCCTAATTGTATTACCAGTTCTGTAC
>JBAUIP010000296.1:0-2595 GCA_049683055.1 Pricia sp. | reverse complement strand
GTCCTGACTTTGGGCAGCCTGGACCCGGCCTTCGAGGCCGCCGAACGGCTGGACGGGGAGCCGGTCGCCCTGGATCTCCGGGAGGTCGAGTTCGTCGAGCCCGCCGGTATCTGCGGGCTGGCCGCGTTTTTGGAGTTCCTGATCCCACGCTCCGAAGACGTGGGCGTCGTTCTCTCGGGCCGCGACGTCCCGGCTTACCTGGAGCGGATGAACTTTTTCCAACTCTTCGGCGGCCGGGTACAAACTAACGCGGACGTCCTCTCCCTCGAAGCCCGTCAGCGGCACAACCCCGGCACCCTTCAAGAGCTGATCAACTTCCAAGACGAAGAGGAGATACCGGGCATCATAAACCGTATCTCGGAGATCCTCGAAAACCAGGGCTACCGGTTGAGGGAGCGGGTCGCCGTCTGCTCCGTCCTATCGGAGATCTGCGCCAACGCCGCCGAACACGGCTCGTCCTCTTTCGGGGCTTACGCCGCCGTCCAGGCCTACCAACACATCGTAAGCGGCCGTCACGGCGCGCGGTCCGGGGAGCGGGAAGGCGAAGAGGTGCTGGTAGCAATCGCTGACGGCGGGGCCGGCGTCCGCGAAACCCTCTCCCGAAACCCGAACCTCGCCGACCACACCACCACCGACAACGACGCCCTCCGCCAGGCCCTCATGATGGGCGTTTCCGGCACCGGGGAGATCGGACGCGGCGGCGGCCTCGCGCTCGTCGCCCAAATCGCCGGCCGCTCCGGGGGCTCGCTCTCCCTCCGTAGCGGCTCCGGACGTGTCACCGTCTATGAGAACCGGAAGAACTCCCGCAACGTCCCCGCCTTTCCCGGCACCTTCGTCCGGGTATCCCTGCCCCGAAAACCGCAAGAAGCGACCTCCGCATGAGCCAGAAATATCTCCCAAATACGAGGTTGTTTTCTTCGAGGAGAGCCCTTATAATCCAGTCAAATGATTTCACTGAAGACAATGAGGACAAGTTCGGTGGCTGAGGAGCGCGAAAGCAAGCTCTTCGAGGTAGCCGGTGGAGAGTTCGGCGGCAAGCTGCTGGTGACCCGCAAGTCGGGCCGGGCGGTCCGGGGCGCGCTGGAAGAGGCGCTGGTGGAGTTGCCGGAGGGCGGGGTGTTGTACGTGGACACCCGGAGCGCGGAGCTCATGGATTACTCGTTCGCCGACGAGGCGCTGGGGATACTGGTGTCGCGGGTCGCGGGCGGGGAGTACGGCGAGCGGCATCTCGTATTGGTCGAGGGGGACCGGGATCTCCTGGAGAACGTCGAGGCTTCGTTGCGGCAGCGTTCGCTGGCTATGGTACGGGTCGATGAGATCGGGGCCGAGCCTGGCCTGGTCGGGAAGATACCGGAGCATCTGGTGGAGACCCTGCAGGCGATACAGGAGTCCGGGTCCATAACCAACGCGGACCTCGCCAAAAAGCTGGACCTCAACCACACCGCCTGCAACAACCGGGCGACCCGGCTCGCCAAGCTCGGTCTGATCCACCGCAGGGTAGAGACAGCCGCCCCCGGCGGACGCCAATATACCTACGAGCGTATCGCCTGATGTTTTATTTTGTTCCCAGTCTCACTCAGTTCAGTGAGGACAGCGATAAGGGCATGAGTTTAGAGTCAAAGAAGGAGGCATAGCCGTGCGGGAAGAGTACATGATCGAGCGTGGAGGCCGGAAGTTAGTGCTGTACGCGGGGCTTCTAGAAGAGGCCCACGGTCGCGGCCTGCGGAGCATAGAGACGGAGTTGTTGCAGATACCGGAAGCCGGCAACGGCGAGGTCGCCATCGTGAAGGCCGTCGTCCGGACGGAGGAAGGGAAGTTCAGTGGTATTGGTGATGCGAGCCCCGAGAACGTGGGCCGGGCCATAGTTCCGCATATTATCCGGATGGCTGAAACCCGGGCGAAGGCGCGGGCTTTGCGGGATGCGATCAACGTCGGGGTCGCGGCGTTGGAGGAGCTCGGTGGGGATGAAGAAGCCGGACGCGCCGGGTCTCCGGTGGCGGCCGAGGCCCCGATGCAGGAAGAGGCGGAGGACCGGCGGGTTCGGGAAGAAGACCGGGCGGCTTTGCCCGCCACGCGCAAGCAGCTCAACTACCTGGAGGTCCTGATCTCCGACGTGGTAGAGGATGGTGTCGTTAAGTTCGAGGAGATGGTCGGCAAGCCGGTAAACGACCTCACCCGCGAGGAGGCGAGTGAGTGGATCGGCCGCCTCTCCGGAAAGGCGGCGTAGTGAGACTTTGGATGGCGGCCCTCGGTGGGGAAGCGCTCCACGAGCAAGACCTGCCGGATTGCTGCCGGCGTGATTCCCGGTCCTCATTGCAAGGCCCGGAGGACTCCTTCGAGTGCCTGTCGTGCGGGGCGATGTGGCAGGCCGCGCCATCCGCCGAGCCGGAAGAATGCGCCTTCACGGAGCGTATCGCGGAGCGTGGGGAAGAGCGAAAGGGGGCCGCGTGAAGAAAAAGGACCCGGTGCGGGGCTCGTTGCGGGCGGACACCACGCTCGCGCCGCAGAGAGAGCCGGAGAAAGAGATCTACGTCCGCGGGTTGCCGCTATGCTGCCTGGCTTCGTTCAAGGAATCCGTGGCGCGAAAGTCTGAAG
>JBAUIP010000295.1:0-6321 GCA_049683055.1 Pricia sp. | reverse complement strand
TTACGATATCTATGCCAATCTGGGGATGTACCGAAAGGCCATGGGAGACTATATCGAAAAGGTCAAAAAAACCCTTGAGGAAAACGATTTTTATGCCCAGGCGGAATACTACAACAACTTGGGAAATTTTTTAAGGTTGGACGATTCAACGCCGACCGCGCTCAGCAATTACAAAAAGGCCAAAAGCTTTATTACGGTCTACCTTAACGATGCCACGAGAGGAAAAATCAAAAACGAGCAGGAAGAGGCCAGTCTGCTAAATGGAATCATCAATGGCAATATCGGAAAGTGTTTCGTGCAGCTGAAGCAATACGAAGATGCCATTCCCCATCTTGAAAATGCCATTTCAACCATCAAACAGTTCGGCAACGGAAGCTATCCGGATGAAATTACCGAAAACAGTCTGGCCATTTCGGAATGCTACCTGCAGTTGGAGAACTACGCGATGGCCACCGATTATCTTAGCGATGACTTGCGGACGAGGACTACTGAAAACCAATTGAGAAAGAATCGGCTGCTTTCCATTTACTATGATAAAACGGAGGACTACAAAAATGCGGCACTTCATCTTAGAAGAATTCTGCGTATTCGCGATTCCATTATCGGCACCGAATCGGAACTGCGCCGGCAGCAATTGGCTACCGTGATGAACCAAGATCTGGAGCTTTCCAGGCAAATGGTGAAGCAGCAGAAGCTCGACCTTGAAAAGTCGCGTATGGAAATGAGCGCACAAAAACGCACCAGCAACCTGGTTTTGATATCCTTCTTCTTTACCCTGTTGGGCTTTGCCGGATTGGTCTACGCCTATTTGAAAAGTATCAAGAACCAGCGCTTGATCGCCGAGCAGAAACACATTATCGAGAATTCCTTGGTCGAAAAAGATTCCCTTTTAAAGGAAATCCATCACCGGGTCAAGAACAACCTGCAAATGGTGTCGAGCCTGTTGAGCCTTCAGACCAAAAATACGAGGAGCAAGGCCGCCATCACGGCGCTCGAAGAGGGAAAAAGCCGGGTAAAGGCGATGGCGCTCATCCATCAGAAGCTCTACCAAAACGAGGATCTTTCGGTCATCGAGATGCAAGGCTATATCGAAAGCCTGATCAACAGCGTACAATCCGTCTATCGCAAGGGCGGCCACAATATTGACATCACCATCGACACCGAAGGCGTGGAACTGGATATCGACAGGGCTATCCCTTTTGGATTGATACTAAATGAGCTGGTCTCCAACACCTTCAAATACGCTTTCCCTAAAGATGATGAGGACGGAAAGATATACATCCAAATCAAGAAGACCGAAGAAGAGGAGGGCTATTTTGAATATTCGGACAACGGGATCGGCCTTCCGGACGATACTGACGACCGGGCGCAATCTTCGATGGGCATACGCTTGATGAACCGTTTGGCGAACCAGCTACAGACCACCTTAAACGTGGATAAAAATGTGGATGGGGTGCGGTTTTGGTTTAATTTCAAGTGATTCTTCCCAATACTTTCCTAGAAATTTTGAGGTACAAAAGTTTAAGACCACCAAAAGGTCGCTAGGTCTGTGCTTCTTAACTTATATGCATCTTATGGGTTTTCCGGTCAAAGGTACCCTAAGTTACCTTGCTCCTTAAAATAATCTTGTGCAGTAGTTTCGGAAAAATACGTTTTAGATAGGCTCCCGAGGTTTCTTTTCCCCCGATGTAGACTTCGAATTTTTCTTTTTTTATAGCCCGAACGATTTTTCGCGCGCACTGTTGCACCGGCATCCCGTTTTGGGTGGCGTTATCTTCTTGTTGTTGAGGGCTGCCGTCACCGGTCAAAGCTTTTTTGGCGATATCGGTCCGGATAAATCCAGGGCAGACTATGGTTACTGCAATACCGTCCTTTTCATGCTCCATCCGAAGTACATCGAAAAAGCCGTGCAGGGCGTGTTTTGAGCCGCAGTATCCGGACCGCAGGGGTGTTCCGAATTTCCCCATGAGACTGGAAACGGTCACGAAATGGCCCTGCTTTCGATCGGTGAAATGCGGTAGCACCGCTTTGGTAAGGGCGACGGTGCCTAGATAATTGACATCCATCAGCTGCCGATATACTTCAAAATCGGTATCCTCGATCAGCGAGCGTTGGCTGATGCCCGCATTGTTGATCAGGACGTCGATACCGCCAAAAGCCGCCACCGCCTCGGTCATTTTCTCAGGAAGGGCATCGAAATCCGTAACATCCAAAGGAATGACGGTGACTTTTTCAGGATGTT
Organism: Pricia sp.; assembly: GCA_049683055.1. Taxonomy (GTDB): domain Bacteria; phylum Bacteroidota; class Bacteroidia; order Flavobacteriales; family Flavobacteriaceae; genus Pricia. The sequence goes on along the minus strand of JBAUIP010000295.1, from coordinate 4,079 downwards.
CGCAGCCCGCTTTTACCCTTTCCAGTTCCCCTCGGTTTCTGGAAGATAAAACCAACCGGCATCCCTCGGTGCTGAGTTCGTAGGCCAAGGCCTCACCGATTCCCGACGACGCGCCGGTAATCCAAACAGTTTTATTTTCGATACTGTCCATTGCGATAGATTTTGGACGAAAATATAGCTAAATTTGGGCGTTATTGGCGAAATTTCCCAGTATCTGCCGTTGGGGGGAATCCGAAAAACGATAGGCGGTTGAAGTATTCTGCATTGAAAGCATCCTATAAAAGATATGTTCTGGATTTTAAACGTCCCAGCGGTACCTCGCGGGGAGTGCTTCGTCAAAAGGAAACCTGGTTCGTGATTTTGGAGGAGGATGGAAAATTCGGAGTAGGGGAGTGCGGACTTCTAAGGGGATTGAGCTTTGATGATGTCGATGGATACGAGGAAAAATTGAGGTGGACCTGCCGGAACATCGATATGGGAAAAGATGCTTTGTGGGGTGCACTATCCGATTTTCCCAGTATCCAATTTGGAGTGGAACAAGTGTTTTTATCTCTGCAAGCCGAGCATCCCTTTGCTCTTTTTCCATCCAATTTCATCGAAAAAGGACGCCCCATTCCCATTAACGGATTGATTTGGATGGGCGACGAAGGGTTTATGCATACGCAAATCCAACAGAAATTGGCGGAGGGCTTCCGGTGTATCAAATTGAAAATCGGAGCGATCGATTTCGAGACCGAGCTTTCGCTGCTGGAATCCATCCGAAAAGAATATCCCGCGGAAAAGATCGAGCTTCGGGTCGATGCCAACGGTGCTTTTGAACCTGCACAGGCCTTGCAAAAATTGGAGCGGCTCGCGCGGTACGACTTGCATTCCATCGAGCAACCCATCCCATCGCGAAACCGGAAAGAAATGCGGCGATTGTGCGAAAAATCCCCCATCCCCATCGCCTTGGACGAAGAATTGATCGGAATTTCCGATGTAACAAAAAAGGAAGAACTGCTACAAACCATACGGCCCCAATATATCATTCTCAAACCCAGTTTTGTGGGTGGGTACAAAGGTAGCCGCGAGTGGATCGACCTGGTCGAAAAACAAGGTATCGGATGGTGGGTGACCAGTGCCCTCGAAAGCAATATCGGTCTGAACGCCATCGCGCAGTGGACGTATACGCTGGGCAGCTCCATGCCCCAGGGACTGGGAACGGGTAGCTTGTTCAGCAACAATTTTGAATGTCCGCTTAAAGTGGAGAACGGCCAATTGTTCTATAATAAGGAGGATAACTGGGAAACCGATTTAATCAAGAAATTATGTTTATAGCACAAGCTTACAAGGGCTTAAGCGAGCCATGGCGATATGTTTTAGGACTTTTTGCCGTATTTATATGCTGGCAGGTTTTGGGAGGTATCCCCCTGATTGCCGTCCTATTTTTGAAAGCGGATTCCCTATCGGTACTGGCCGATGGCGAGCTGGGAACCATGGCCGAAGTTCTGGGCTCGAACCTTTTTCTGTTTTTGATGTTACTGGCTTTTGCCATCGGCCTAGTTTCCCTTTTCGCATACGTAAAATGGGTTCATGAACAAAGCATTACGGCATTGACCACCGCTAGAAAAAAAGTGGACTGGCGCCGAATTGGGTTGGCTTTTACACTCTGGGCCGTAATATCGGTGATTTTCGTCATCATTGATATCCAACTTTTCCCTGAAGATTACGTCTTTAATTTCCGGTTGGGACCTTTCTTGGTGCTCGCCGTAATCGCCATCGTAATGATACCGATTCAGACCAGTATGGAAGAATATTTTATGCGGGGCTATTTGATGCAGGGTATTGGAGTCATGGCGAAAAATAGGTGGTTCCCACTGCTCTTTACCTCCGTCCTTTTTGGGCTTTTGCACCTTTTCAATCCCGAAGTCGAAAAACTGGGGTACGGTATTATGGTCTACTATATAGGTACCGGTTTTTTTCTGGGGATATTGACCTTGATGGATGAGGGTCTCGAACTGGCCCTTGGCTTTCATGCCGCCAACAACCTGCTGACCGCACTTTTGGTGACCGCCGACTGGACGGCCTTTCAAACGAACTCACTGTATCTGGACGTTTCCGATCCGGTTTTGGGATGGGATGTTTTGGTACCCGTTCTCGTGGTCTATCCCATCTTACTTTTTATTTTTGCACGAAAATACCGATGGACCGATTGGAAAGAGCGCCTGACTGGGAAAGTCCCCCCAAAAGAAATGTTTTTGGCCCGGTACGGAGATGAGACTTCGAGCACACTTACCGAGTAAACCTACCTGAACCGCAAATTGAAACTACATGAATCCACCGGAAACGCATACCGAATCTACCCCTTACTCGAAAATCCACCGTAATTTCAAGTTCAATGGCCTTGCGTTTTCTCGCGACGAACTTAAAGAAGTCGCCTACAGTCTAATCAAAGAAGGCGAACCCTTCGAAAAATCCATAGGCGATTTTATGTTGGATTGGTTAAATGACACCCCAATCATCGAGGTGCAGACTTCCGGCTCCACAGGCAAGCCAAAACGTATTGTCCTTCAAAAGCGGCACATGGTCAACTCGGCCTTGGCTACGGGTGAGTTTTTCGGCCTTCGACCTAGCTATTCCGCCTTGCTGTGCCTGTCCTCCGATTACATTGCCGGAAAAATGATGCTGGTCCGGGCCATGGTCCTCGGTCTCGAACTGGACTATGTGTCCCCCGCTTCCGAACCGCTGTTGGACGTGTCCAAGACCTACGACTTTTGTGCGATGGTACCATTACAATTAGAAAATTCTTTGGATGCGCTACCTCGCATCAAAACCTTGATTGTCGGTGGGGCTCCTTTATCCAAAAAACTAAAGGAGAAAGCCATGGCTCAAGGTCAGAATACCGTAATCTACGAAACCTATGGCATGACCGAGACGATTACCCATATTGCCCTAAAAAGGATAGACGGTAAAAAAGCGCAAAGCCGAAATTTCAAAACCATTTCGGGAGCAACCCTATCGACTGATGAGCGGGGATGCCTTGTAATCGACGCTCCGAAAATCACAACCGCTCCCGTGGTCACGAACGATATGGTTCGTCTGGTCTCGGAGACAGAATTCGAATGGTTGGGGCGCTACGATAGTGTCATCAATTCCGGCGGGGTAAAATTGTTTCCCGAACAGATTGAGGCCAAAGTGGCGACCTTGATCGATTCCCCTTTTATTGTAGCAGGAATTCCCGATGCGAAATTGGGCCAGCAGTTAGTCCTATTGATCGAAGGTGAAGTCGATATAGAAAAGCTCCTAAAAGATATAAAAGCCTTTAAAGATTTAGATCGGTTTGAAATCCCTAAGGAAATCCACCTTCTTCCCGAATTTCGGAGGACAGATAACGGAAAAATTCGGCGAAAAGAGACCGTACTTTCACTGGCAAAATAATAGGGTGCCAGGAATGATAGAAGTCTCAATCATAAAACGACACATCCCAAGTACACTGAAGTACAATACCCATGCCCGATCTGCCATTACATCTTCCGACTCTATGTCCACACTTAGAAATTAACGCTTTTTCAATTTCCCTTGGAACGGCACTTACTTTTTCCCTATTTTCATGGCTCAATAGCTAATATATGAAACAACTATCCCTTTTAAGCTACCTCTTAGTCTTTTTATCCCTGGGCCACCTACAGTCCCTGAACGCCCAACAAATCCTTCCCGAGGTCGAAAGGGCCAGAGTGGTCGACGAAATTCTCGCTGATCGTTTCGACAATTTGCTGCCCAAGTTGATAGACGAGACCGGCATCGATATGTGGGTCGTCATTTCGCGGGAATACAATGAGGATCCCGTGCTGCGCACCATGTTACCATCGACTTGGCTCAACGCGCGGCGTAGGACTATCCTGTTATTTTACAGGGACGCGGCCAACAAGACCATGGAAAAACTGGCTGTTGCCCGTTACAATGTTGGGGAAAACATTGAATCCGCTTGGGACAAGGAAAAGGAACCGGACCAATGGAAGCGCCTGATGCAGCTCATCGAAGTCCGCAATCCGACCAAAATCGGATTGAACTTTTCGGAGGATTTCAACATCGCCGACGGC
>JBAUIP010000294.1:0-2201 GCA_049683055.1 Pricia sp. | reverse complement strand
GGCCTGCTGTTTGGCTTCCTGCTTTTTCACTTTTTCAGCTTCCTTTTGCTGCTTTTCAGCTTCTTTTATTTCCTGCTCCCGTAGTTTTTCTTCGGATAGGATTTCATCCTCTTCGACATCCTCGTCCATCGACTCTTCTTCGGATTTCTCCCGGTCTTGCTCTTCCTCTATGGATTCCAGAGGATTCAGGACATCCTCATCCAAGTCGTGTCCCACCATGGTATGGCGTTCTTCCGGAGTTCCCAGAAAATAGGATGCCATAAGTTCGAAGGATGATTGCTTCACAATGGATGCCCCGGTTCCGAATTCCGCCAACGCACCGACCATCACCCGGTCGAAAAAGGTATAACCCGCTCCCAGAGCGAAACCGTAGAAATTGTTGTATCCCACCTGACCCCAATATTTGTCGGTGTTCAATAAGGTGTAGAATCCCACTTGATTGGATTGGCCCGGAATGGTCCTCAGGTACATCGAAGGCCGTAGGAAAGCGTTGCGTGCAGACCCTAAATCCACCGGAAAGTCGTAGGACAAAAGGGACATAAAAATCTTATCTTCCTTGGCGGTATTTCCTTCCTTCGCTCCGAAATTGTAGTCCAACAGATTTTCGGACGCCAAACTAAGGGTAAGTCTTTCGACCTCGAGGCTAATGCCCGGAGCGAACTGTAGGATAAAATCGTTGGTCTCGTTATTGATGGGAAGTGGTAGGCCGGGATTTGTCTGAAACCGGTCGTCGGCCAATTTTTGCTGAAAACCGAAAAGATTCGCCCCTACCGAAAGGTTTACTCTCGGGTTCAGATCGAACTTATAGGCATAGTTCACGGCACCTCCGGTATTGAAGAAGATTCCGGTATTATGCTGGAAAAAAGCGGCACCCGCGGCCGATCGCTCATTGAGTTTTCGGGTATAGTTCAGGAACAAAGTAGAGGGATCGCTATCAATACCCTGCCACTGCCAGCGCACCCAAAGGGCGACGGATTCCGGATTATTCCGGTCCAGCGAAAAAGCGGGATTGAACAAACTCGCGTTGTAGGTCGTCAGATTATGCTGCCGTAAATCGGCGGGAAGACGCTCCTGTTGGGCCCAAGAGGCCAATGCGAAAAGAGAAAGGCAAAGAAAAAGTAGAGGTCGGTTCATTTCGTGGTAAAAAAACAAAAACAGTAGGTAAGGAATACTTTTTTTGTATAAATTTAGTTAACATTGATGCAAGAGTTTTCAACCAAACCCATCGCTAGTTATGCAACGCTACTTATTTTATATTATTATCGTTCAACTGCTGTTATTTTCGACAAGCTGCCAAGATGACCCCAAAACCACGGAGAATTTTGGTACCGAAACCGTTGTATCTACCTACTATTTTATACGACATGCAGAAAAGGACCGCTCCGATCCGGAGAACGTCGACCCCGAACTCAATCAAAAGGGACTCGGCAGGGCCATGCACTGGGCGGAAATTCTCGACGATGTTTCCTTGGATGCCATTTACACTACTGACTTCGAGCGGACTACCATGACCGCCGCCCCGACATCGGTCAAAAACGATATCACCGTGACGTACTACGACCCTGACGAAATCAACGTCGAGCAATTCAAGGCCGACAATCTCGGAAGGAATGTACTTGTCGTAGGGCACAGCAATTCCACCCCCGAACTGGTAAACGCTATGATCGGCGAGGGTAAATATTCCCAAATTGATGATGAAGATAACGGTAGCCTCTTTATTGTTCAGCTCGTCAACGATACGGCCACCTCGCAGGTCTTACATTTTGATTGCAACTGTCCGGAGGAACGCTAGTCAGCAACTCATTCTGTTAAGCAATCAAATCATTCTGCTTTGTAGGCTGTTTCCGAACCGGGTCATTCCCTCGCTAGGCCATCCTATAAGAAAGTCTTCTCCTCAACGAGCGTTCTCCAATTCAAACCATACTTCATTAATAAAACCCACAAGGAGCCATCACCTAAACAAGCCATCCCCTGAAAGAGTCATCCCTTGAAGAAGCCAACTCTTGAAGAAGCCAACTCTTGAAGAAGTCATCCCTTGGAAAAGCCATCCCCTAAATCGGTAACCGCGTAAAATTTTCCTTTTTCCATTATTTTCCCTGACCAACCTTGTATTTTTGCATCATGGTCAAAAATAACATCAACATCAAGAACAGAAAGGCCAAATTCGAGTACGAACTGCTGGATACCTATGTGGCGGGTAT
>JBAUIP010000293.1:0-10286 GCA_049683055.1 Pricia sp. | reverse complement strand
AAGATTAATATAATAATAGCTATTTCTTGCAGGAAGGGAGAAACCCTCAGTTGGAGAAATACATAGAACAAACACCATGAGACACGGGAAAAAGTTCAATCACTTAGGAAGAAAAACCGCCCACAGGAAGGCGATGCTGGCCAACATGGCCTGCTCTTTGATCGAACACAAAAGAATTAATACGACAGTAGCCAAGGCCAAGGCGTTGCGACAATTTGTCGAACCCTTGATTACTAAATCCAAACCGGAGAATAACGTAACGGCCGAAAAAGGCACCCATAACCGTCGTATCGTCTTCAAAAACCTGCGCGACAAATACGCCGTTACCGAACTGTTCGGCACTGTTGCAGAAAAAGTAGGGGACCGACCGGGAGGCTATACCCGAATCATCAAGTTGGGTAATCGCTTGGGAGATAATGCCGACATGGCCATGATCGAGCTGGTGGACTTTAACGAGCTCTACAATGCTGGCAAGCCGAAAAAGAAATCCACTCGAAGAAGTAGAAGAAGCGGCGGAAGTAAGAAGGATGAAAACAAAGCTGCAGATACCGTAGAAGAAACTCAGGTAAATAAGGCCGTGGAGTCCAAAGCGGCCAAAGGTGCTGAAACGGAAGCCAAAACTGCCGAAACGCCAGAGGCAGGTTCTACTCCCAAAGTAGAGGCCAAGAAGTCCGAAAACCAGAAGGCAGAAGGCGAAACTGCGAAAGCTGAAACGCCAAAAGCCAAAACGGAGGAGGCGCCAAAGGCCGAGAGCGAGGCAAAAACGGATGCCAAATCGGAAGCAAAAGCCGAAGACAAGCCCAAGGCCGACGCTAAACCGGAAGCTGAAGCCAAATCAGAATCAAAAGCTGATACCGAGCCGAAGGCCGAATCCAAACCAAAGAATGATGGTGAGGATGCCGACACCAAAAAAGATGACAGCAAAGAGTAACCGATGTCAACAAGTTTTAATAATCGAAAAGGATAGGCTTTAAAGTCTATCCTTTTTTATGTTTATTTGTCAAGATCGAACAATGGTTTATTAAACTTATCTAGAATTGCCGGCTCCTTTATGCATAAGATCTTTTACCAATCATCGGTTGCCAAGAAGCAATTTCGATTGCAACGAATGAATAGATACTAAGTCCGTAATCAATAATTTCTCTCTTATGAAGTACCAGTCCAAAAAGAAAGCCCTAATCCTACTGGCCGACGGCACCATTTTCTATGGGAAATCCGTTGGCGGCAAAGAAGGTACCGCCTTCGGTGAGGTCTGTTTCAACACCGGCATGACCGGATACCAGGAAATATTTACCGACCCCTCCTATTACGGACAGCTAATGGTCACTACCAACGCTCATATCGGAAACTACGGTACCCAGGAAGACGAGGTGGAATCCGAATCCGTTAAAATTGCGGGACTCATATGTAGGAATTTTAGCTACGACTATTCCCGTTCCGTTGCCGATAAAAGCTTGGAGCAATTTCTTGAAGATAACGGGTTGTTCGCAATATCCGATGTCGATACCCGGGCTTTGGTCAGCTATATCCGGGACCATGGGGCGATGAACGCTGTCATCTCCACCGAGGTGAAAAATGTTGAGGGCCTCAAGAAACAACTTGCCGAAATTCCCAGTATGGAAGGACTGGAGCTATCCTCAAAAGTATCCACCAAGGAGCCCTATTTCTTTGGTGACGAAAACGCTACCTACAAAATAGCGGCCTTGGATATCGGAATCAAAAAGAACATCCTAAGAAATCTGGCCAAGCGGGATGCCTACGTCAAGGTATTCCCCTACAACGCATCCTTCGAAGATATGGAGGCCTTTGGTCCGGATGCCTATTTTATTTCCAACGGTCCCGGCGATCCCGAGCCTTTGACTGAAGCTATCGCGGCGGCCAAAAAAATGATTGTCAGTGGAAGGCCGGTGTTCGGTATCTGCCTCGGCCATCAGGTCATCGCCTTGGCCAACGGAGTATCCACATATAAAATGCATAATGGGCACAGGGGCATCAACCATCCCATCATGAATTTACAGACGGGTAAGGGAGAAATTACATCCCAAAACCATGGCTTTGCCATCAACAGGGAAGAAACGGAGGCGAATCCCGAATTGGAAATCACCCACGTTCATCTCAACGACAAAACCGTGGCCGGCCTGAAAATGAAGAACAAAGATGTGTTTTCTGTACAATATCATCCGGAGGCTAGCGCCGGTCCCCACGATGCGGATTATTTGTTCGACACTTTCTTTGACTTGATTAAGTCCGCTGCGGCAGAAGTGGTCTAGTGTTTTTGTCCCTGTTATTCGTTTGATGCGAAGTTTGGCGAGGTCCAAAAATGCTGGGTCCATGTTGTTGTGTAAAAAGACTTTTTGGGAACAAAATTTATCTCTAAAAGTTGGATTGGGTTAGTGGCTGGTCAATTAAAACAGTCATAGTTTACCAAATTGTTATATCCACTACAATATCAGGGGATACGGCAACAAAGTCCGACCTCCGTTTCGTATATTTGGATTTAATGAAAAATTAATTCGATTATCCCGTTGCTTAAGGATTTCCCTTTGAGTTTTCGCGGTAAAATAAATCTAAAACCACCCATCACATGAGTATTATTCTTAGCGTTCATGCACGACAAATTTTTGACTCCCGAGGAAATCCCGCGGTAGAAGTTGATGTCATCACGGAAAACGGAATTATGGGTCGGGCCGCGGTACCATCCGGAGCCTCCACCGGTGAACATGAAGCCGTCGAACTACGGGATGGCGGAAAAGCCTATATGGGAAAAGGCGTTAGCAAGGCAGTTGAGAATGTAAACACGCTTATCGCCGAGGAAATTTTAGGGATGTCCGTTTTTGAACAGAACCTTCTCGATCAAACGATGATTGACCTTGATGGTACTCCGAACAAATCCAAATTGGGCGCCAACGCTATTCTTGGCGTATCGTTAGCAGCGGCCAAGGCAGCGGCCAACGAATTGGCGATGCCCTTGTACAGATATATAGGCGGGGTGAGTGCGAACACGCTTCCCGTACCTATGATGAATATTATTAATGGCGGCTCCCATTCCGACGCGCCGATTGCCTTCCAGGAGTTTATGGTCATGCCGGTCAAGGCGAAGAATTTTTCACATGCCATGCAAATGGGTTCCGAGATTTTCCATAATCTGAAGAAGGTGTTGCACGATAGGGGTCTGAGCACTGCTGTGGGTGACGAAGGCGGATTCGCCCCGACCCTCGATGGTACCGAAGATGCCTTGGATACCATCGCCAAGGCCGTTGAAAACGCAGGCTACAAATTGGGAGATGACGTGATGATCGCATTGGATTGCGCTGCCGCGGAATTTTATGTCGATGGCGCTTATGACTATTCAAAATTCGAGGGTAGTAAAGGCGTGGTGCGTACCTCGGAAGAACAGGCACAGTATCTGGCCGAACTATCCGAAAACTATCCGATCATCTCGATAGAAGATGGAATGGACGAAAACGACTGGGACGGTTGGAAATCCCTTACCGATAAAATTGGCGATAAGGTTCAACTAGTGGGCGACGACTTGTTTGTTACCAATGTGGAGCGTTTGTCCAAAGGAATCGAAAACCATATTGCCAACTCCATCCTTATAAAAGTAAACCAGATTGGCACCCTTACGGAAACCATCGCCGCGGTCAATATGGCCAAAAATGCCGGATATACCTCGGTGATGTCCCATAGGTCTGGAGAAACCGAAGACAATACGATTGCGGATTTAGCAGTGGCCCTCAACACGGGACAAATCAAGACCGGTTCAGCATCCCGTTCCGATCGGATGGCGAAGTACAACCAACTGCTTCGTATTGAGGAAGAATTGGGAGAAACAGCTTTTTACCCCAAAGAGAAGGCTTTTAAATTAAAATAGGTTCGAAACCATAATGGGGCGAGAATGAGGGAAAAGAAATCCTAATTTCAATAGTCTTCTTCAATAAATCCATGCGCAGTGATGCAGATTTCAAAATATAGAGGTCAAAGAATAGAACCCTTCGCAATCCGAAGGGTTTTTTTTGTAAAATCATCAAGATTATTTAACTAAATTAAATATATTGTAAGTCTTCAAAACAACCAGAGAAATATGAGCAATTTTCTTTTCGTAGCTGCTGAAAATGACGGTATCCATAATTGTAAAGCCGGGGGAATGGGCGATGTAGTACGTGATGTTCCGAGGGAAATCGCAAGGCGCGGCGATAAGGTAGATGTCGTTGTTCCTTCCTATTCCCGATTACACAAGAGCGGAGACTTAATAATGAATTTGAGCTTTTCGCTTCGGGGCATCGATTACAATGCCGAGCTTTATAAAGTAGAGCCCAAAAAAGAGTTCGATAACATCGATCATTACGTTATTCACCACCCAGAGATTACCGAAGGGGGTATCGCCCATATTTATCATGACGACCCGACCGAGCCTTTTTACAATGACTTCATCAAGTTCATGGTATTCAATACCGCAGTTGCCGAGGCCATAAAAACGGAGGCTTTCGGCCACCTCGACGTAGTGCATATGCACGATTGGCATTCCGCGGCCCTACTTTTTATCAAAAAGTACCATCCAAATTATCGGGATCTCAAGAAGATGCGCTATGTGTACAGCATCCATAATCTCGCAATTCAGGGAATCCGTCCTTTTTATGATAATTATGCTTCGGTTCACCATTTTTTTCCGGAAATAGCTTTGGACCATAGTGCCCTTCAAGACCCGCAATACCAAGATTGTATCAACCTTATGGCCGTCGGTATACGCTTTGCGGACGCGGTGCATACGGTTTCGGATTCCTATAAGCAAGATGTGATGCTGCCCAGTGCCCGTCCGGAATTCGTTGGAGGAGAAAGTCTAGAAAAAGATTTGCAGCAAGCCGATAACGAAGGTAGGCTGCACGGTATTCTCAATGCCTCAAACTACAATAACATTCGGGAAGCCGAAAAAGGATTGCTCTATCGCAACACGGTCAAGGCCCTGTTCAGATGGCTACAGGATGAGTCTAAAAAGTACAAAGCGGACTTTCTGGCGCATACCGGTGAGAAGATTATGGAATTTGTTTCCGAACGGCCCAAATTCATCGTATCGAGCGTTGCGCGTCTGACCGAACAAAAGTTCTATTTTATGATGCGCTCGCCCGAATCCTTCGAAAAAATGCTCACCCGGCTCAAAAAGATTGACGGAATCTTTATGCTCTTGGGCACTGGCGACCCGGATTACGAAGAGCTGTTCAGAAGTATGAGCTACAAGCACAAGAACTTTATTTTTACGAACGGGCAGTCCGAAGACCTTATCGATTCCATGTATCTCGAAACAGACCTTTATTTTATGCCCAGTCTTTTTGAGCCCTGCGGGATTAGCCAAATGCTGGCGATGCGTAACGGCAATCCCTGTTTGGTCCATCATACAGGCGGACTCAAGGACACCGTGGAGCACATGAAAACCGGCTTTGCCTTTGACGGAAAAACCTTCGACGCTAAATTGAAGGATATGGTCAAAAAATTCGATGAGGCTTTGAACGTCTGGGAAAACGATAAGCCCAAATGGAAAAAAATACAGGCCAATGCGAAAAAGATGCGGTTTACCTGGGATAAGTCTCTAGATGAGTACTACAAGAAGTTATATCTTTTGTAATTCGTAGTTCGTTTTGGTTCGATTTTCTTAAATTTACAGTTCATCTAAATACTAAGTAACACGCACCAATGTCAGATAAAGCTACCTTAGAATACAACGGCCAAAAGTATGAATTTCCGATAGTCAAAGGCTCCGAAGATGAGCTCGCTATCGATATTAAAACCTTGCGCTCCGCTACCAAAGGTATGATTACCTTGGATCCCGGGTTCAAGAATACCGGTTCTTGTGAAAGTGCCATCACTTTCTTGGACGGTGAAAAAGGGATCCTACGATACAGGGGCTATCCCATTGAGGATTTGGCCGAAAAAGCCGATTTTTTAGAAGTTGCCTATCTGCTTATTTTTGGCAATCTTCCCGACTCTAAAGAACTAAAAAAGTTCCATAAAGACATTACCGATGAGTCGCACATCGATGAAGAGATGAAAAAGATTTTGGACGGATTTCCTAAGTCCGCCCACCCTATGGGAGTACTATCTTCCTTGACCAGCGCCCTTATTGCCTTCAATCCCTCGACCGTCGACGTATCTTCGGAACAAGATATGTATCATGCCATTGTGAGGATATTGGCCAAGTTTCCGGTATTGGTAGCATGGACGTTACGCAAAAAAAAGGGGTTGCCACTAGATTACGGTGACGACAAATTAGGCTACGTCGAGAACATCCATAAAATGATGTTCAAGCGGCCGAACCAAACCTACGAAAAGAATGAAATTGTCATCGAGGCCTTGGATAAGCTCTTGATTTTACATGCCGATCATGAACAGAACTGCTCGACTTCGACAGTACGGATTGTAGGGTCTTCACAAGCGGGACTATTCGCATCGCTATCCGCAGGTATTTCTGCGCTTTGGGGTCCGTTGCACGGCGGCGCCAACCAAGCAGTACTCGAAATGCTAGAAGGTATTGAAAAGGATGGTGGCGACACCGCAAAATATATGGCTAAGGCCAAAGACAAAGAAGATCCGTTCAGGTTGATGGGCTTTGGGCACCGCGTGTACAAAAATTTTGATCCACGCGCTAAAATCATCAAAAAAGCGGCCGACGACGTATTGGGAGATTTGGGTATCGACGACCCGATACTCGATATCGCCAAAGGCCTTGAAAAAGAAGCTTTGGAAGATTCCTATTTTGTCGATCGAAAGCTATATCCGAACGTCGATTTCTATTCGGGGATAATTTATAGGGCACTAGGCATACCCACCGAAATGTTCACGGTAATGTTCGCTTTGGGAAGATTGCCGGGATGGATTGCCCAATGGCGTGAAATGCGTTTGCGCGGGGAGCCTATAGGCCGACCAAGACAGGTGTATATCGGAGAGACCGAACGTTCTTTTGTTCCGGTCGACGAACGGTAGAAAATGCTCCAACTCAATATCAACGACGAGATTTCTCCGCTCAAGGCGGTGGTGCTGGGTACGGCCAAAAGTTCCGGTCCGGTACCCAGGCCGGAAGAGGCTTACGACCCCAAATCACTAGAACATATCTTGGCAGGTACCTATCCGAAGGAATCCGATATGGTACTCGAAATGGAGGCTTTCGCCCGTGTTTTTATGAAGTATGGGGTCAAGGTTTACCGTCCCGAAGTGCTAGAAGATTGCAATCAAATATTTTCAAGGGACATCGCATTCGTCATCGGAAACAAGCTCATCAAGGCCAACATTCTTCCCGATAGGGATAAAGAGGTAGATGCCATTCTGCACGTTCTGGACAAAATCGATGACAGCCATATCTTGGACCCGCCGGATGAGGTGCACGTCGAGGGCGGAGATGTCATGCCCTGGAATGACTATATTTTTGTAGGTACCTATACTGGCGACGATTACCCGGATTATATCACCGCCCGAACCAATAAAGCGGCGGTCGATTATATTGAGGAACAATTTCCCGACAAGACCGTAAAATCCTTCGAACTTCGAAAATCGAATACTGAGGCACTTCAGAACGCACTGCATCTCGATTGTTGTTTCCAGCCCTTGGGCAAGGGGAAGGCCATCCTCCATAAAAACGGATTTCTAGTGGAAGAGGAGTACCAATGGCTGGTAGATTTTTTCGGGAAAGAGAATATCTTCGAGATTTCCGAGGATGAAATGTATCGCATGTTCAGCAATGTTTTCTCCATTTCGCCCAAGGTAGTAGTTTCCGAACGGAACTTTATCCGCCTCAATGATTGGTTGCGCCAGCAGGGGTTTACGGTAGAGGAGATTCCCTATGCCGAGATTGCCAAGCAAGAAGGGCTTCTGAGATGCAGTACCTTACCATTGATACGGCAATAGTTGAGAATATCCCTCTGAGAAGGCAGTGAATACCAATCCATAAACCACTGGCACAAACCACAACAATTGGGACAAACGGCGACGATTGGAACAAACCAGGACGTTAGAGCAAACTCCGACAATTAATCCGACCGCGATAGCCCATTTGAACCAAGACAATAATTTTCTATGATAACGAGACAAAGCACAAATACCATACTGATGATCCGTCCGGTCAACTTTCGTATGAACGAGCAGACCGCTGTGAACAACTATTTTCAAGAGGATATCAAAGAGAAAAATATCTCCATCAATAGCAAGGCACAAGAGGAATTCGACGCTTTTGTAACGGTGCTGCGAGAGCGTGGAGTGAACGTAATCGTTATGGAGGACACACCGGAGCCCGATACCCCCGATTCCATATTTCCCAACAACTGGATTTCCTTCCATGAGGATGGTACTATCGGAATCTACCCCATGTTCGCCGAAAACCGCAGAAAGGAAAGGCGTGAAGATGTGCTGACCGTTTTGGAAGAGGCTGGATTCGCAATCAATAACGTAATGGACTATACCTCTGCCGAGGATGAGGGATTTTTTTTGGAGGCTACCGGAAGCATGGTTTTGGACCGAGTGAAGAAAAAGGCCTACTGCGCCCTTTCCGATAGGGCCGATGAAGGCTTGTTTATCGAATTTTGTGAAGACTTCGATTACGCTCCGGTCATCTTTACGGCCAATCAATCCGTGGACGGAAAACGAATGGCCATCTACCACACCAATGTGATGATGTGCTTGGCAGACCGTTTTGTCGTCATTTGTCTCGATGCCATCGACGACGCCAAAGAGAAAAAGGCGGTCGTCGGTCATTTGAAACATGATGGGAAGGAAATCATCCCCATATCCGAAGAACAGATGCACCATTTCGCGGGCAATATGCTTCAGGTAATGACTAAGGAGAACGAGCCTAGTATGGTCATGAGCAGTCAGGCTTATGATAGTCTGAACCGCGACCAAATAGCATCTATAGAAAAATATGGTGACATCATACATAGCTCGCTAAAGACCATCGAAACCTGCGGTGGCGGCAGTGCCCGCTGTATGATGGCGGAAGTATATCTGCCCTTGGCATAATCTATTCGTATAAAATGGTTAATTTTAAAGAAGATTAGTTCGAGAACCAGCCTTATTCCTCCCCATGAAAGCCAAATTCCTTTTACTGCCTTTGCTTTTTGTAGTGGGAATAGTTTGGTGGGTGACGAGGTCATCCTTTCCCTTTGAAAATACATCCCTCTTGAAAAAGGGGAAATCTCCGGAAAATTCCTCGACCGCAAAAGAAATACGGACATCCGAAGAGGCCTTTGACAGCATGATGGATGTGCTGACCCACCCCCGTTGCATCAACTGCCATCCCAGCGATAATATTCCCAAACAGGGCGACGACGGGCATCCGCATTACTTCGGAATGGCCCGCGGTAATGACGACCACGGATTTCAGGCCACACAATGTGCGACCTGTCATCAATCGGAGAACAATAGTTATTCTGGGGTTCCGGGAGCGCCCCATTGGGCATTGGCCCCGGCATCGATGGGCTGGGAGGGACTGACCAGACAGGAAATTGCTCAAAAGATGCTGAATCCCAAAACCAACGGCGGCAAGAACCATCAAGAACTCGTCGAGCACATGACCGAAGACGAATTAGTTCTATGGGCATGGAAACCCGGCGTGGATGCCAATGGAAAACCAAGGGAGATTCCGCCCGTTTCGGAAGAGGATTTTAAGGCAGCGGTCGAAGAGTGGTTTGCTGAAGGGGCCGTAATTCCTTCGCAGTAGGCTGATCATCGCTCGACCGGTGATGCATTTCTCTGTGCACCGTTCTCTGGCAATCCGTGAAAATTGGACTATAAACTAGACTAAAAACAGATGAACATCACTTTGAACGTCAACGGCAACTCCCACAATTTGGATATCGCGGATGAAAACACCCCGCTACTCTGGGTAATTCGGGATGTGCTCGATCTGAAAGGCACCAAATTCGGCTGTGGCAAGGCAGCTTGCGGTGCCTGTACCCTGCACGTCGAAGGAGAGGCCGTTCGCTCATGTTCCTACGCAGTGAAGTTCGCGAAGGGAAAGAATGTCACCACCATTGAGGGATTGGGCAATGAGGAAAATCCACATCCGGTGCAGCAGGCGTGGATCGAGGAAGTGGTGCCTCAGTGTGGCTATTGCCAGCCCGGTTTTATGATGGCCACGGCCGCCTTACTGAACAAAGTGCCACAACCAACGGATGAGGATATCGATAAGAACATCATCAACGTCTGCCGGTGTGCGACCTATTATCGGATGCGAAAAGCCATTCATCGGGCAGCGGAATTGAAAGCTTCCGAATCAAAACCCGAACCTCAAATTTCATAGATGT
>JBAUIP010000292.1:0-4967 GCA_049683055.1 Pricia sp. | reverse complement strand
GTTGAAAGCGATATACGACGACCTAAAATCCGAACTTCCCGATATGGAAACGCTTTCCATGGGTATGAGCGGGGACTATAAAATTGCCATTGAAGAGGGCAGCACCATGGTACGCATTGGAAGTAGTATCTTTGGGGCGAGAAAATAGAAGAGCAGTAGGGCCGACAAGTTTTTGAACCAGAATCCGAGCCTTGGATCTGGCCTTGAACCTGCTCTTGAACTTGAACTTTTTACATGTACGCCATACTCGACATAGAGACCACCGGAGGAAAATACAACGAAGAGGGCATCACCGAAATTGCCATCCATAAATTTGACGGACATCAGGTGGTGGATCAATTCATCAGCTTGGTGAATCCCGAAAAGGAAATCCAGCCCTTTGTGGTCAAGCTTACGGGAATCAATAACAAGATGCTGCGTACCGCGCCCAAATTCCACGAAGTAGCCAAACGTATCGTGGAGATTACCCAAGATACTGTTCTGGTGGCGCACAACGCCCAGTTCGACTATCGCATCCTTCGGACGGAATTCCGTCGTTTGGGATATAATTTCGAACGCAAGACGTTGTGCACGGTCGACCTATCCCAGAAATTGATTCCCGAAGCGGAATCGCACAGCTTGGGAAAATTAGTGCGCTCACTTGGCATTGCGGTCAGCGACCGGCACCGGGCGAACGGCGATGCCCTGGCGACCCTCAAGCTCTTTAAGGTGCTGCTATCCAAAGACTCCGACAAGACCATCATCAAGGATGTCATCAGAAAAGAGGCCCATGGCGAGCTGTCCGATCGGCAATTGGATATTGTGGAATCCATTCCCTCGGAGACCGGGGTCTATTACATGCACGACAAAGACGGGGAGATTATCTTCCTCGGAAAAAGTAGCAACCTGAAAAAAAGGGTCAATCAGCATTTTACCAAAAATGGTGCCCGTGGCCGGCAGCTTCAAAAGGCGACCAAAAAGGTCAGTTATGAAAAAACCGGAAGCGAGCTTGTGGCACTACTAAAAGAGCAAGAGGAACTGGTGCGGAACCGTCCGCGTTTCAATTCGAAAGGCCCGGCATCCCATTTTTCCTATGGGGTTTCTGTTACTACCGACGAAAACGGATACCGCATCCTGAACGCACAGAAACTACATCATCAAAACAAAGGAAGCCGTCGAAGAAAAGGAAATTCCCATAATGCGCATAACCACGCAAACAATCCAAATCGGACAAACGAACGAAATGGCGAAAATGAACTCCGAACAAGTAGCCAAAACAACCAAAACGAATGCTTCGCCACCTTCAATAGCCTTGTGGCCGCAGAAAATTTCATATATAAAGTCACCCGTGAATTCCGGCTCTGCGATAAATTGAACGGCATATCCCAAGCCAAAAAGAATTGTTCGAAGTACGATGATGGCGAGTGTGAGGGCGCTTGTATTCAAAAAGAACATCCCGAGAACTACAACGAACGCGTATCCAAAGCCATCGATAAATACTCCCTTAAGGAAAAAAATATCGTCATCGTTGATAAAGGCCGCGACATCGGGGAATATAGCGCGCTTTTAATCAAAGACGGGCATTTTAAAGGACTGGGATTTTGCGACCTCAACCACCAGATCAACAATATCCGTATCTTGGAGTCCCTGATTACACCCATGAACGGCAACGGTCAGGCCGAACACATTATAGCATCCTATCTTAGAAAAAGAAAAGTACTCAAAATCATGGAGTTGGAGATTTGATCTGTTCGAAGGGCGAACAGGCCAGAAAAAAAGTAACCACCGAAAGAAAGCGTTTAAAACTTGTTAGACACCGATCCCAAAAAGGGCTGGAAGCATAAAGTCCACGAAATTATATATGAGGCCGACACCCCCATGGGCAAGTGGTTCGACATCATCTTGTTCATCCTCATCATTCTCAGCGTGCTGCTCGTCATGTTTGAAAGCGTTTCGTGGATCGATGCCACCTATCACCGTACCCTTTTGGTGCTCGAATGGATAGTAACCATCTTTTTCACCATTGAGTACATCGCCCGAATCGTTACCATCAAAAAACCATGGAAGTATATTTTCAGTTTTTATGGTATTATCGACTTTCTATCCACTATTCCGCTATACCTTTCGTACATCGTCGCCGGTTCACAGGCTCTATTGGCGGTTCGCGCCGTTCGTTTGCTTCGCGTTTTTCGGATTTTAAAACTGGTCCAGTTTCTAGGGGAAGCTTCGTATTTGAAAAACGCCCTCAAGGCGAGCAGGGCCAAGATTACCGTCTTTCTGTTTGCCGTGCTAATTGTGTCCGTCATGCTGGGAACCTTAATGTATCTTATCGAAGGGGAAGAAGCCGGCTTCACTAGTATTCCTACCAGTATTTATTGGACCATTGTAACCCTGACCACCGTCGGGTATGGCGATATTGCGCCGATTACGCCCCAAGGCCAGCTTATCGCTACCATCATTATGTTGCTCGGTTATGGAATTATTGCCGTACCGACCGGCATCGTTACGGCGGAAATGAACAAACAATCGAAAGGAAAAAAACCGGATTTGAACGATGAAAACTATGTGCATGTTAACACCCAGGCCTGTACTACCTGCTCGAAAGAGGGCCATCGCGACGATGCGGAATTCTGTTATAATTGTGGAAGTGAATTGTGATGGCTATTATGAAGCTCTATAAAACGGCTGAAACTGCTGGGGAGACTAAAGACCGTCGCATGATGAGGGTTTTACAGGAGGTGACCAAGTTTAGTGCGGCAGAAGATTTTCGCAAGGCCGGGGAAGTACCTGAACTCATCGGTGTTCGAGAACGAAAGTCCAAATGAGCTTAGAGAACAAAACACTGGTATCCGTTGTGGGCCCGACCGGCATTGGAAAGACCGCGCATGCGATATCTTTGGCCCAACATTTTGATACCGATATCATTTCTTCGGATTCCCGACAGTTTTACAAAGAAATGCAAATCGGGACGGCGGTGCCCTCGGATGATGAACTAGCGGCAGCCCGGCACCATTTTATACAGCATAAGAGTATTTTCGATTCCTATTCCGTAGGGGATTTTGAAAGGGATGCCCTTCGGACGCTCGAAACACGCTTCAAGGAAAAGGATGTGGTCATCATGGTCGGGGGAAGCGGACTCTACAATAACGCGGTTACCGAAGGATTGGACGAGTTCCCGCCCATCGACCCGGCCATCCGCCAAGAACTGAACCTTACCTTAAAGAAGGATGGTCTCAAAGCCTTGCAGGCCGAACTTAAAAAACGGGATGCAGCTTATCATGAGCAGGTAGACCTTGAAAACCCTCATCGTCTGATCCGCGCGTTGGAAGTCAGTATCGGCACAGGAAAGCCCTACTCTTCATTTTTGTTGCAAAAGAGAAAAGTTCGTCCATTTCGGACCGTCACTGTTGGCTTTGAGGCAGATCGCGCCATCATTTATGAACGCATTAATCAGAGGGTCGACGTCATGGTAGCGGAAGGATTGGTCGCCGAGGCCAACCACCTTTTACCGCACCGTAAACTAAATGCCCTCCAGACCGTCGGATACAAAGAACTTTTTCAGTACTTTGACGGCCAGTGGACATTGGATTTCGCCATCTCCGAAATCAAGAAGAACACCCGTCGGTTTGCGAAGCGGCAGCTGACCTGGTTTCGGCGAAACGAGGATACCGTTTGGGTACCGTTCGATATTGCCGAAAAAGATTTAATTGCTGCGGTGGAAAATATGCTAAAAAAGGACAAAGCAGTTAAAAACAAGACCCGGCCATGAATCTGCAAGCATACTAAAAATGAAAAACGATAAAAGCATTTTCTTCGTCATGGGCGTTTCCGGCTCGGGCAAGACCACTATTGGAAAGCTGCTCGCCAAAAAAATGCACGCCCCATTTTTCGATGGGGACAGCTACCATCCACAGGCAAATGTCGAAAAAATGGCGGAAGGACATCCATTGAACGATAAGGACCGGCAAGGCTGGCTTCAACGTCTGAACCAACTGGCGCTAGACCAGAAGGAAGAGGGTGCGGTCATCGCCTGCTCCGCCTTAAAACATAAATACCGAAAAATCTTACGCGAAAACGTGGAGGAAGCGGTGGAATTTATCTACCTCGAAGGCTCCTTTGCGTTGATATCACAGCGATTACAAGGACGGAAGGGACATTTCATGCCTCCGGAACTGCTGCGCTCCCAATTCGAGGCCTTGGAAATACCCAAAATTGCGATTTCCGTATCCATAGATGCAACTCCAACTAATATCGTTGAAGCAATATTGGAGAAACTTGGGCGGAAGCCAGTCTGACCGAGCCAACTTCCGTTAAATCAATTGCTTTTTACCACAATTCAGATGGATTGGGAAAAGAGACCTTTGGAGCCAATTAAACCTTATTAAATTCACACGGCAGACATCACCTGTTTCATATGCAAATTAGTCAATAACCCCCCATAGGCCACGTCTGACATGAAAAGATGGGGGTCTTCATTGCCTTCGATCAAGGTCGGCCCGTTCGGGGTTATAGCAACATCCCAACCAATGAATCGGTTGGGAATATGCCTCGCTGCTTCCTTGACCAACTCGCATGCCTCCTCAAAAAAAGGAACTACGAAGCCATCGAACTCAAAGCCGGTATCGGGATGTCTCTCATATTCTCCGCCCCCGAATTTCATATCGCGATATCCTGTTTTTTTTAGGGTACCGGAATCCTGTTCTATGCCTACAAAAAGTCCGCCTGATGATCCGTTATCGACCCAACTGCCACCAGCGCCGATACGAAGAAATGAACTGATAATATCGACTCTTGAACCTTCGATAAAGGTCAATATTCGAAGGGTGTTGATTGATTTATCGTAAATATGATCAATGTCATTATGCTGACCTAAGGCTTTGGTGTGGATATAATCACCATCCATAAGATTTTCGTACTCCGCTCGCAATTGCTCCCGAAAATTCTTCCGGTGCAACTTAAAGCAACCTTGCCCCCCGTTGAGGGCCAAC
>JBAUIP010000291.1:0-5782 GCA_049683055.1 Pricia sp. | reverse complement strand
GATGTATCGTTCGATGTCAACCCGACCTCCCGCCAGATTATACAGAATATGATCGATAACAAGGCCTTTGGGAACCTGATTACCGCCGGGGCGCGCTTTCACCAGTCCGGATGCATGGGCTGTATCGGTATGGGGCAAGCTCCCGCGAGCGGGACCATAAGCCTCCGGACCATGCCACGAAATTTTCCGGACCGTTCGGGTACCAAAGACGATCAAGTGCATCTTTGCAGCCCCGAGACCGCAGCGGCTTCCGCGCTGACTGGAAAGATTACCGATCCAAGGGATTTGGCAGAGCTCTATGATATGGAATATCCAAAGTACCAATCCCCAGAAATGGAAATTATCAACCGGGATATGCTGGTAGCGCCACCGGAAAATAATACGGCCTTGGAGCTGAAGAAAGGACCGAACATCAAATCCCTGCCCGAGATGGAAGGCCTGAAATCGGAGTATGACATTCCGGTGTTATTAAAGATGGGGGACAATATTTCCACCGACGAAATCATGAAGGCCGGGGCCGAAGTGCTACCGTTCCGCAGCAATATTCCCAAGATTAGCGAATATAGTTATACGGTAATCGATGAGTCTTTTTACGACAGGGCCTTGGAAGCCAAGGAAGAATATGGAGGACATATCGTCATCGCCGGGGAGAACTATGCCCAGGGCAGTAGTCGGGAACATGCCGCTATCGCCCCGAAATACTTGGGTCAAGTTGCGGTAATCGCGAAGGATTATGCCCGTATAGCTTGGCAGAACCTAGTGAATTTCGGTATCCTTCCGTTGGAGTTCGAGAATGGAGACGACCTGAAACGCATAGAGCAAGGGGCGATTGTTTCGTTCAAGAACCTGAAAAACGATGTGGCCGAGCGGAATCCTATTAAGGTACATATCAAGAACAAAAATGAGGAATTCGAGATTACGGCCAAACACAGCATGAGCAAGCGACAGATCGATTTGCTTATGAAGGGTGGGGTCATCAACGATTTTCGGGAGAAGTTGGCGTCTTAATCCAAGTTGCTGAAGACATTGGAATTCTTACTTCTTTTTTTCCTCCTTTTTTTCAGGCTGTAACCGTACCGGGAATTCCGTTTCCCCTCCGTAAAGCTTGATCTCGTGGATGTCCGCTGGCATGTAATATCCGGCATCCTCAAGGGCTTCCTTGACATTTTTGACGACCGCTCCCTTTGTAATCAGGGCCATCCTCCTAAAATCTTTCGTATCCACCCAGAAAAATACCTTGAGATTGACGGTACTGGTGGCGAGTTCATCCTCTATGACGAAATTTTCGTGCTCCTCATCCTCTATGACTCCGGGTTCTTTCCGCAAGGCCTCCAAAACGGTTTTTTTGGCTCCTTCTATATTATCCTCATAGGCGATTCCGATGACAAAATCCCAACGGAAGAAACCATCCTCGGTGTAGTTGGTGACGGGAGTAGTCAATACGTCGCTATTGGGGATATAGACATCCTTGCCATTAAAGGTCTTCAATTTGGTATAACGGAATTCCAGGGCCTTTACTTTTCCGAAATTATCCCCGATTTCGACCGTATCATGTACGTTGAACGGGCGACTGAAGGCCAATATGATGCCTGCGATAAAGTTTTCCCCGATATCCTTAAAGGCAAAGCCGAGCACTACGGCACTGGCTCCGGCAGCGGTCAAAATTCCTGCGGCAATCGCGCCCAGGCCGGCAGCTTTCAGGGCCAGCATTATGGCTACGACAATCAGTGTATATTTGATTGCCTTACCCAAAAAACGGCTCATCAACGGATCGTCGGTCTTTGCGGAAAGACGTTTCCGTACGAACCCGCCGATCCATGAGCCAATCAGGAGTCCCAAAACAATAATGAGAACACCCATGCCGATACCGGGTAATTGTTCTACGAAATCGTTATAAAACGAAGAAAGTGATTCCTGAACTGTAACTTCTGAGTCTTGCATGGGAAAATTTATTCGGTTAAATTATGCTATTTAGGCTCGTCGAACCATTTCGAACGAACCAAAAATAGTCTCTATTGTTCGGCATCCGGATTGGGAAGGTCATCCTCTTTTTGCGAGGGCACGACCAATGATGCAACGATACCTCCGGTTAGTGAGACCCCGATGACAGTGAGCGAGACCCATTCGGGCAGTTCAATCTGATGCGAAAACAACATTTTTAATCCCACAAAAGCCAGAATGACCACTAGGCTATAATTGATATAGCGGAATTTTTCCAGCATCCGCGAAATCAAAAAATACATGGATCGCAGCCCTAATATCGCCAAAATATTCGAGCTGAACACGATAAACGGGTCGGCGGTAATCGCCAAGATTGCGGGAATACTATCCAGCGCGAACAGAACATCGGTGAGTTCGATAACCAAGAGGGCCATGAATAGGGGAGTAGCAGCGGTTACGCCCATCCTCTTGACAAAAAAATCATGTCCGTGCATCGTTGAAGTGATCGGAAATAATTTTTTCATCTGGCGGAACATCCAAGAATCCTTCGGATCGAAATCACTATCGTCGGATTTCAACATTTTGAATGCCGTGTAGAGCAAGAAGACCCCGAAAACATAGATGATCCATTCGAATTTGTTGATGAGCGCCACACCGAACACAATCATCAACCCCCTAAATACAATGGCCCCTAGAATACCCCAGAAAAGCACCCGATGTTGGTACAGCGCGGGAATCTTGAACGATGAGAAAATAACGGCTATGACGAATACGTTGTCGATGCTTAGCGATAGCTCTATCAGATACCCCGTTACATATTTGAGAACGGCGTTGTTGGGGGTGAGTTCCGTCGGGTTTTCGACCAATCCCGATGAAAAAAGCCAGTATATCGCGCCACTGAAAGCCAGCGCTACGGACACCCATACGGCGGTCCAAATCCCGGCCTCCTTGGTTTTAATGACATGCTCGTTCTTGTGAAAGACACCTAGGTCGAGGGCCAAGAAGAAGATGACCAATACGATAAATAAAATCCACACCCACATAGCGCAAAATTAAGCGGCGAAGTTATGGTTTTGAAGTGGAAACGAAATTCAAAATCCAGCATTTTATAGTCCGGGCCGTTGAAGAGATCAAAGATTGATTTGAATCGATCAAAATTTGGTCGGGTAGCGTCAAACTATGCAGGGCCGACCCCATACATTTATCAACTAACATTAATATACAAGAGATGGACAACCCCGAACATATGAGCGAGACACGGCAATTGGCTTTGGATAAAATTGCCGACAACGATTATGAACTGTATGCCCTTTTGAAACAACGTTATAGTCCGCGAATATTCGATGATAAGGAAATATCCGAAGATAACGTGCAAAAACTGTTCGAGGCAGCGCGATGGGCCGCGAGTTCTTATAATCAACAACCTTGGCGGTTCATCTATGCGCACAAAGGTTCCGGTGCCTACGATAAAATCGTGGAAAATCTAATTGAATTCAACCAAAAATGGGCGGTGAACGCACCGATGTTGGTGCTTACCGTTTTTAAGGAAAAGAACCACAAAGGCGAGGAGTATTTTCACGCCCTGCATGATTTGGGGCTCGCTATGGGCAACCTGACAGTGCAGGCCCAATATCTTGATATTGCCCTACATCACATGGCAGGTGTAGACCGGGAAAAGGCAAAAGAAACTTTCGACATTCCAGATGGTTTTACCGTGGCTACCGCAGTTGCCGTAGGACATTACGGCGGAAAGCTGGAGGATCTTCCGGAAGAAATGAGGGAAAAGGAAACTGCCGAACGTACTCGGAATCCTCAAAGCGAATTTGCTTTTCAGAATGAGTGGAAGGCATCCGACGTATAGAATTGATATTAAGGTAGGATTAAAACTTCCTTTTAACAAATACTTGTACTAATGAAAAACATTATAGTGACATTATTCTTCATTCTGTTCGCGGCGACCGGCCTAAGCGCACAGGATATTTTCCTACAAGATGAAAATCAATCCGTAGAAGAAAAGTCCCGAGTACTGACGGAAGCATACCAACCGGAACTGGTCATGACCGGAACCCAGACCCGCCTGTTTGAAAGAAAGCTGGGTGAATTTATGTTGCGTGCCGAGGAAATTAAGGCAATGGATGCATCCACCGAGGAAAGGCTGCGCTTGTTAGGAGAACTTTCCGAACAGGAAACCGAGGAAATGGCCAACATCTTGACCCGACCCCAGATAAAAAAATACGTAAAAGTTAAATCCGAATTGCAGCCAATAGCTATGGTTGTAGATTCCGTAAACACAAATGAACAATGATAAAACCGAATCAGAAAACCCCAGAACTGGAGTTGGATTTGATCAACGATACCCAATGGAGCCTGAATGCCCAACAGAGTGATGCGTTCACTATACTGGTTTTCTACAGAGGCCTGCATTGCCCTAAATGTAAGGAGCAGCTGGAATCGCTTGCCGGAAAACTGGAAGATTTCAGCCAGCGTGGGGTACATGTTATCGCCATCAGCTGTGACACCGAAGAACTGGCCAAAAAAACGGCCGAAAAGTGGAGTATTTCCGAATTACCGGTAGGGTATGAACTATCCCTGGAAAAAGCACGGGAATGGGGCCTATTTATTTCCGGAGCGATTTCGGATAAAGAGCCCGAGCATTTCTGCGAACCCGGTATTTTTTTGGTGCGCCCCGATAATACGTTATATGCATCGACAATACAGACCATGCCTTTTGCCAGACCCAAAATGGATGATATTTTAAATGCCTTGGATTTCATCGATAAAAAAGATTATCCGGCCAGGGGAGGGGAGTAAGGTACTTGACCGGTACCTTCTACCACTCATTTAATTAAGAATTCCTGCTTTTGCGGGATTAAAACGAAAAACACATTACATGAAAATAGGAATAATAGGAAGCGGAAATATTGGAGGAACACTGGGAAAGCACTGGGCAAAGGCAGGCCATGAGGTTCTGTTCAGTTCACGACATCCCGAAGAACTCAATGATTTAGTACGCGAGAGCGAGGGAAACACCAAGGCGGTATCGGTAACCGATGCCTTCGAGGCCAACGCCGATGTATACCTGTTGGCGATGCCTTTCAAGGAAATCGATAGAACGGCGGAACTTTATGCCGGCGAATACGGTGGCAAGGTAATCATCGATGCCACGAACCCGTATCCGGAACGCGATGGCGAGATGGCGCAGGAGGTCCGCGACGACAACCGCAATGCCTCGGAATATACGGCGATGAAATTTTCTACCGCCTTTACCGCCAAGGCCTTCAATACTATTCACGCCAAAGATTTAAAGGAACGAGCTTTCGATAGCCAGAATCCCATGGCCGTACCGTACGCGGCACAGAATGACAAAAGCAGGGAAACCACTAAGACCCTGATTTCCGATATCGGGTTCGTACCTATTTATGTAGGTGAGTTGGGGGAGACCAACGCTATGGAAGTAGATGAAAAAGTATATGGTGTAAGTACTGACCAGCAAGAGCTACGGTCGATGTTAAATATGCCGTGACAATTTGCCAGTTGGGATTTAACCATTGTTTCTTTCGATAATCGGATGTGTTTTGCCGGTATAGATGTTTATTTTTTTGGATGAGCATCCTTGAAATTAAGTACCTTGGTCAAGAACACAAACTTCTTGAAGATGAAACTTTTGAAAGTATTTGGATGCTCTTGTATTATTCTTTTATGTGCATCGACAGCTTGGTCCCAGCAAAATGAAAATGGAGTTGCGACGAACAATCAGGTAGTCAAATATACCCTGATGGAGCGTTTCGAACCCGAATTGACTTTGACGAGCAAGGAAAGAGAGCGGATCAAGGAGGAGCGC
>JBAUIP010000290.1:0-6216 GCA_049683055.1 Pricia sp. | reverse complement strand
AAGAACATGTAGAGGAAGTGGTACAATGGCGGGCCAACCATGCGGCGGTGATGCCCTTCGGTTTTATCCGTGACCCCGCATCCCCAGAAATAATTTTTGATACCGACCGGCAGTGGTACGGGGAGACCAAGAAGGGGGCGATACAATACATCGAGCTCCTGCACAAAAACGGCATCGAGACCATGGTCAAGCCGCAGATCTGGATTTGGAAAGGGGAGTTCACCGGCACCCTTAAAATGACCTCGGAAGCCGATTGGAAAACCCTAGAAAATTCCTATAGGGATTTTATAATCGCCTACGCCGAAATGGCCGAGGAAACCGGTTCGGAACTTTTCTGTATCGGTACCGAATTGGAGCAATTCGTGCTGAACCGTCCCGATTTCTGGAAGCAGCTCATCCCAGAAATCCGTGGGGTATATTCCGGAAAACTGACTTATGCCGCTAATTGGGACGAGTATCCGCGGGTACCCTTCTGGCAAGATTTGGACTATATCGGTATCGATGCCTATTTTCCCCTATCGGAGGAAAAAACGCCTTCCGTCGAGCAACTGAAAAAAGGATGGCAAGAGCCTAAAGATAAAATCCGCTCCATGGTACAAACTTGTTCCAAACCGGTGCTGTTCACCGAATACGGCTACCGCAGCACCGACCAAAATGCCTGGAAGCCTTGGTTGGTAGACCGCCACGAAGAACCAGTCAACATGGAAGCACAGGCGAACGCCACCGCGGCCATCCTCCAAGAGTTTTGGCCCGAGGATTGGTTTGCCGGGGGTTACGTCTGGAAGTGGTTTATCGACCATAAACAAGCCGGCGGTGAAAAAGACAATCGCTTTACTCCGCAGAACAAACCAGCGGAAGCGGTTTTGCGGGAGTTTTATGGCAAGTATTGATTGTCGGTATCGACCAAACGAGATTAGCTGTTATTGAGCCCCGACCTTTGTATCGTACTGAGAGCAGATCTCTATGTGATGTTTTTGTAATACGCTTGCCGTACATTTAAGGAATCAGCCTCGCTTTATGACGACCAAATCGTGCATCCTGTTCGTTTTAATCCTTTTTTCGTCTCTTGGTTCCGCTCAGCAGAAAATGGTTACCGACCTGAAGGTACAAGGGATGAAGCGCACCAAACCATCCTTTCTCAAAAATCTGGTCAATCTCAAGCCGGGCATGCCGCTCGACTCCCTCTTGATGAATGAGGATATGACCCGCCTACAGCGTCTTCCCTCGATTTCACATGCTTATTATCAAGTCTTTGCTTCCGACACCGGGGCTTATAGCGTGTATTACAACATTGAGGAAAACTTCACCCTGATTCCCTACGCCAATTTGTTTTCCTCCTCCGACGACGACTTCGCCTTTCGTATCGGTTTGCAGGAGTTTAATCTATTGGGAAGGAACATCACCTTGGGCGGTTTTTACCAGTACGATAATTTCAGTTCCTATGGCATCGGAATTCGCGCGCCTTACCTTTTCAGCCCGAAAATAGGATTGTCGCTCAGCTACAACGACTTTACCACCCAAGAACCGGTGTTTTTCGAAAATGCGACCGCCGATTATCGTTACAATAATAAGGGAGTGGAGCTTCTGGGCATCTACGAATTCAACTTCAAGAATCGCATCGAGCTGGGCGGAAGCCTCTTCATCGAAAATTACGATTATCTCTTTGGGGCTACGAGTCCCAATGTACCCCAGCAGCTCGAAGTGGACAAGCACCTTTTCAAGCTCATCTATAACTTCGATAATATCAACTATTTTTATTATTTTTTGGAGGGATTCCGTAGCACGCTGAATCTACAATACGTGGGCAGTAGTGATGAAAACCTTCCAGAGTTCGTCATCGGTTTCAACGATTTCGCATATTTCCGTAGGATGGGCGAGCGCGGCAATTGGGCCAACCGCCTCCGCTTGGGGCTGGCCAGTAATATAGCCTCTCCTTTCGCTCCCTTTACGGTGGACAATAACCTGAACATCCGCGGTGTAGGAAACACCATCGACCGTGGTACCGGCGCCATCGTGCTCAATACGGAGTACCGTCATACCCTCTACGAAAAAGATTGGTTCGTGCTGCAGGGAAACGTCTTTATCGACGGTGGATCATGGCGCAACCCAGGCGGAAATTTCAGCGATTTCGGCGATGACCAGAACATCCGCATCTACCCTGGGGTCGGGTTACGATTGATGCACAAAAGAATCTTTAGCGCCATTTTCCGGATTGATTATGGCTATGGCATTACCAAGGATGCCTCAAGAGGGATTGTTTTTGGGATTGGGCAGTATTTTTAATTCCTATGGATGGTCTGCTATTCGAATTGCAACTATCCTAATCCGTTTATAATCGGCATACCATTTTTGATTTACTAGGCATGTTGGTTTCACTTCTTCCTGCACCTCGTTTTTGATTTCCTCGATATGTTTGGAATCTACGCGCTTGAAGAAAGATTCGGCGAACATGGAGAGCCAATCCTTTATTCCGGATGTTGAGTCGGCGAGTTCTGTAGGGCGGTCGTAATGTTCGGCCGAAAGCACCCGGAACCCTTCGGATTCCAGTTCGGTCGCGTATTCTCCGATGGTTGGGAAATACCACAAATCCAAATGCGACTGTGCGACATAGCCTCTACTGCGCAGAGAAATTCTCAATTGGTCGACGATGGTCTGAACGTTACCTTTTCCCCCGAACTCGAGGACGGTTTTTCCGTTCGGTTTCAGGTTTTTGTACATGCACTTTATTGCGGCCGTATGGTTTTTTACCCAATGGAGTGTCGCATTGGAAAAAATAGAATCGAATTTTTGGTCGAAGTGAAAATCGGCGGCATCGCCTACCTGAAAATCGATGTCAGGGAATTTCGAGCGGGCATCCGCAATCATTTCAGGGGAGGCATCGATGCCAATTGCCTCCTTTGCCGACTCGCTGATTGTGGCGGTCAATTGCCCCGATCCGCATCCCAAATCCAGAATCCTCTCGTGGGGTTTCGGGTCAAGTAGCTTTATCAGTTGTTCTCCATAGCTGTAGACGAAGGAGTGTTTTTCGTTGTAGAGTTCGGGTTTCCAGGTGGTCATATGGTTCATTTTTTTAGCTCTACAACCTTCTCCGTTTCGATACGCGAAAGTTCCTTCAATTTCCCGGCCTCAAAAAGCTCGGGCAGCTCGTCGAGCGGCGTGCCGATGGGCGCCTCGTAGTTCACATAGTCCTGAAAGCGGATGCCGCCTACCGTTCTAGGGTTGTAAGCGCTTCGGAACCGGACGCCACCATCGTTGGTTTCATAATTGTAGGCGAGATAGTCGACGGTCTTCGTGTCGGCATTGATCCAATAGCGGAACTCGTCGCTGTAATCCTCTCCGCCGCCTTCTTGGTCGAAAGTGACGGCCACCGTTTCGTACTTCTGTCCTGCGATAGTGGTTTGGCCCACATAGTCTCTGTTGACCGCCTCGTCTTGTAATTTGTGGGGCAGGGTGGCGAAATAGATGACGGAATTTAAGGCCTCCGTGTATTTGGCGACCTCCTTATCGGATAGTTCGGTCGTATCGCCATTGACAATGCGAGTCAGGTTTCCGTTTTCTAGGATACCCTCGATATTGTCTCCGTCCTTTTGTTCTGTTGCCGAGAAGCGATAGCCCGATGGGGAGTTTCGAAAGCTGTATTGCTTTTTCCGAAAACGAAATCCGTAGTACGCCGTGTCATAAAGTTCCCCTCCGTGAGCGGCGATGGCATCGGCAACTAGACTGTCCGCTTTGGTCATGGCTTCGGTCAGGGGCAACCCGGTTTCCCTTCCTTTTGATGTAGTTTCCTCCATTTCCGCGGTTTTTTCATCCACCCCGTTTTGCTGTTTTTCGGTCTTACAAGAGGTCAGGCAAAAAAACAGGAGTAGAATTATAAAGGCTTGTATTTTCATGAAATTCGAAAGTTCAATAGGATGAGTCGCTAAGGATTGTCCATTCTTACTAGTGGTAGTCAGAAGGATGAAGTAAAATTAGAAGTCCGTCCCCGTCCGGCAAAATATTGTTGAAGAATTCGTTAACTAAATTCTAGTTGACCTTGTGCAAACGCGCCGAGGTTCTTTAATTTTGCTCAAATACAGTTGAATTTTAGGCACTGTTTTTGATTTTTTGGATGGATATTACATGTTACGGATGAATTTTAATCCTGTTTTTCGAATTTCTGCATTAGGCATCCTATTGGTTATTGGGATGTCTTTGTCCTGCTTTGGCCAAGATACCCTGAAGACCGTCGTAGCCGAAAAAGGGGATGGTATCCTATCCCTATTAAGAAAACAAGGCGTTGACCCGTACGAGCATTACGACGATTTTATTGCCATGAACTCCGATAATCTGCGCGACAGCATCCACCTGTATGCGGGACGTATATATCGCATCCCGCCGGCGGATTTGGATACGGTGACCATGGTGGAATCCATCCAAAGAAAATCATCCGAGGTAAAAAACATCAAGACCCGAGAAATTCCCATTCTGGGGAAGAAGCATTCCACCGTTTTGATGAAAAGCGAACGTCTGAAGGGTAATGTCTACTATCTGGTGTCAGGTCATGGGGGTCCGGATCCCGGGGCTATGGGGAAACATGCGGGGAAAACCATCGCGGAAGATGAATATGCCTATGATATTACCCTGCGGCTGGCGAGGGAACTGATATCCCATGGGGCGATGGTGTACGTAATCATCCGCGACGACAATGATGGGATCCGCGACGATCGCATACTTGAGATCGACCATGACGAAACGGCCTATCTGAACAAGGCCATCCCCTTAAATCAGGTCAAACGCCTGAAACAACGGGTCGACATCGTCAACGACCTTTACCGAAGGCACCGCGGACAGTACCAACGCCTTATCGTGACACACATTGACAGCCGTAGTGTCGGGCAGAATATCGACGTCTTTTTCTACCATCACGAAAAGAGCCAAAACGGTAAACGTTTGGCGGAGAGCATACACAAGACCTTTCAAAAAAACTACCAAAAATACCAGCCCAACCGGGTGTACTCCGGCACTTTTGAAGACCGTACCTCTTTGTACCTCGTGAAAAAGACCCATCCGGCAATGACCTTTATCGAGGTGGGAAACATCCGAAATAAGAAAGATCAGCGGCGTATTCTGGTGCACGAAAACCGGCAGGCTTTGGCGAAATGGATTTCAGAGGGGGTTTTGTTGGATTTTGAGGGGAGGTGACTCTGGACCCATCAAAGGTTCTCCTCCGAAACTTTTGCACTCTCGGGAATCTCAAAATACGAGTCCTTCAACTTTGGAAGAAACTCGATATCGGAAAGTTCAATATCGGTAATGTGCTCGCCCGGACCATTTTCCTCGTTTAGCCAATAGGTTTTGTAGTTCTCTGGAAATATAATTCCGCTCGCAGTCTGCTCTCCCAGCAGGTCCATGAACTTTTCGGGGGCGTGATTGCCTTCTTCAAAATAGCCCGGGTAGGAGACGATGTAGCGTATGACCCCAAGTTTGTGCGACTTAGTGTTAAAGTACAGTACATAGTAGTCGTCGGGCGCGTCGCCGGTACCGGCTTCGAAGGTAACTTTCACCACATCGTACATGTAGTCGTTGTAGTCGACCTGCTCCAAAAGTTCCAGATTGGTGCCATCGCCCTCGAGAACGAAAGGCTGGCCCATAAAGAAAAAAGGTGTCAAGGACCAAAAACGGGTGTCGTAAGCGAAGACAGTACTGTCCTTGACCATTTCCCAAGCCTTTTCGCCGGTCCAACCGTATTGTTGGGTGGAATCGACGGCGGAAAAATGTCGAGCCCTACTACTCCAGGTGTCGATGACCTGATAGGTGTTGCGCGGTGTGCCTTCCCCAAGGGGCTGGTAATTGAAATGGAAGGATATGGGTCCGTTGGAAAACCATTGGGATAATCCGCCGTGGGCTTCCATGGCCTTCCAGACGATTTTTCCGGCTTCCGAGGCTTCTAGTTTTTCCTTGGCCTTGGCGACCCGATTTTCGATCCAGGCATCCGGCACTTTAGCGGGATCGCTATCGGTTACGGCAGTTTCGGCCTTGGAATTGGCGGGGTCGGATTTTTTCTCCCCACATCCCACGAGGATAAAAAGTAGGGATAGGGCGAGGAAGTGTAGTTTTTTGTTCATGGGTATCGATTGAATTGAAAATGCGTGGTCTGCAAAAGTCGTGTTTTGACAGTCTGTTTCAATACAGTCTCTTAGTCGACCTGTCTGCAAATATAAACAAGACTAACTCGTT
>JBAUIP010000289.1:0-2601 GCA_049683055.1 Pricia sp. | reverse complement strand
CACTAAGTCCGACACGTCGACAGCAGGTGGGGCATCCGCCATTCCGGCCACTTTTTTCTCGGCTATTTTGGCGACGATGGGATAGTTTTCCATAAACTCCTCCTTTTGTTCATCGGTCAGGTTGCCGAAATCGGAGCGTTGGTGCCATGCCACATCCAAAGAATCGGCCACTTTTCGGTAGACCTTGTCCATATATTCCCGTCGTAGGGAATCTTTCTCGGTGTTCAGGTAGGATGAAAAAGCCACGGTCTGAACCACTCCACCGTTTTCCCCAATCGCTTTCAACTGCTCATCGTCCAAATTTCTACTATGATTGCACAGGGCGCGGGCGGAGGAATGGGAAGCGATAATCGGGGCATCCGAAAGTTCAATCGTTTGCATGATCGATTCCTTCGAAGGATGGGAAACATCAATCATAATCCCCAATCTATTCATCTCTTTTACAGCCTTTTTACCCAGTTCACTTAAGCCATCATGTAACCATACACTATCTTGCTCCCCAGTATTGGAATCGCTGAACTGACTATGCCCATTATGCGAAAGTGAGATGTAACGGGCACCCAGCTCGTGGTATTTTTTGAAGTTGGACATATCCTCCCCGATAGGATAGGCGTTTTCAACTCCGATCATGGCGACCTTTTTTCCTTCCGCGGCGATGCGTCGCACATCCTCGGAAGTGAGGGCCAAATCGATTTTGTCCGGTGCGATTTCCTCGCAGAGTCGATGGATCGCCTCAAACTTGGCCATGGCGTTCTCCTTGGCCTTAGCGTATCCATCAGGGGTAAGGGTATCCTGTCCCGTGTAGACAATCAACCAGCTGACATCAAGCCCGCCTTCCTCCATTTTAGGAAGATTTATCTGGGTTTCCAGTCTTTGGGTGTAGTTTGCGCTGTCCGTAAAGTTCTTGACATTGATGTCGTTATGGGTGTCGATCGTAATGGTCGATTCATGTATACGACGCGCTTTAGCCTCCAGACTTTCCTCGATTTTCTTGTCCGTATTCTGACAAGAGAAAATCACTAAAAGTCCGAAAAAAGTGACAAAATACTTCATAATATAAAATTAGACCTACAAATAAAGCCATTTGACAACATATATACCAGTCTAGGTAACATTTAATTGTAGTTGCTGATTGAAATGGGCAATTTTATCCTCCCAAATTATAGTAACCCCCAAAATCAATTCCCAAATTGAAAGCTAAAAACCTACTTTCCTACCCGGATATCCTATCGAGCGAACGTACCACCAACATTGATCTTGCCTCCATTTTGGACGATTGCATGGGCGACAAACAGTTACTGCAGGAACTGATTGCGCTCTATCACCACAATGCCCTGGAGTTTATAGGCGCATCGAAAATACATCTGGCCAACTCCGATTTTAAGCTTTTGGGTCTCGCGGCACATAAGGTCAAAACGGGATTGGCCATGATGCAATCCGATGGCCTTCATGCTATTATCGTGTTAGTACAGAAGGAATGCGACGGTGATTGTGACCCGAAACATCTACAGTTCTTATGCGATTGTTTTATCACGGAGTATCCCTTCGTGAAGGGTAAAATCGACGAAGCCCTGGTGAAATTAAACCTAGCATAAGAGAACGAGATGGAGAAAAAGAAACTTTTACTGGCCGAAGATGACGATTTATTGGCTTCGTTATTGAGCTTTCGACTGCAAAAAGGTGGCTACGAAGTAGAGCGTAGCGCTGACGGGAAACAAGTGAAAGAGTATCTGACGAACAATATGCCCGACATCATCATCAGCGATATCATGATGCCCTATTTCTCGGGGATGGAGCTGATCGCTTACGTGCGCAAGGAGTTGAACAGCCGTGTGCCGATTATCATTATCTCGTCCGCCGGTAACGAAGAGAACGTGCTGAATGCCTTTGAGCTTGGCGCCAACGACTTTATTTCCAAACCTGTGAGTCCCTCTGAACTACTCGTCCGTGTGGCCCGGGAACTCAACAAAATCTAATTTGAACGTCGCCCCGACCACATACCGAATACAAACGCTGATTACGGCGCCGGAAATCGATACGGATTTTCTATGGGGCCTTTCAATCTTTTTTGTAGGGCTTGCCGC
Organism: Pricia sp.; assembly: GCA_049683055.1. Taxonomy (GTDB): domain Bacteria; phylum Bacteroidota; class Bacteroidia; order Flavobacteriales; family Flavobacteriaceae; genus Pricia. The sequence continues at coordinate 517 of JBAUIP010000289.1, read as the reverse complement.
GCTTTATTTTGTGTCCGTTTTCTTCTTCCGAAATAAGATCAGCTCAAAATCCTCCCGTACCAAACAGCGGAAAGCAGAGCTATCGCCCATGATCAGTGAGTTCTTATTTTATGAGGATGATGTCGACAAAAGCGAAAAATCAAAATACATTGAACTTAAGATTGAGATACGTGAACTGCTAAGGGATCAGTTCAATAGGAAGGTGATGGCCGAAATACTGTTGGATTTGCGAAAGGATGTCTCCGGGGATACCCAAAGAAGACTTTTTAAGCTATACCAAGACCTAGGTCTTGAAAAAGATGCTTTCTTGAAACTGAAGAGTTGGCGCTGGGAGGTTATTTCCAAGGGGATTCTGGAGCTGACCCTAATGCAGGTGGAGGATGCCTACGGGTTTATCGTCAAGTTTATCAACGACCGGAGGGGAACGATACGCAAACAGGCAGAAATTGCAACCGTTACGCTCAAACCTGATGGCATCGATTACTTTCTCGATACCACCAAATATAAAATTTCGGAA
>JBAUIP010000288.1:0-2932 GCA_049683055.1 Pricia sp. | reverse complement strand
CTACGATGCCTATTACAACCAGGCGCAGAAGGTGCGCACGCTGGTAGCGCGCGATTTCGAGCAGGCCTGGGAACGCTGCGACCTGATCCTTGCGCCGACGACCCCGACGGCGAGTTTCCCGCTCGGTTCGCTCGATAACGATCCGCTGACCATGTATCTGAACGACGTCTTCGCCGTGCCCGCCAGCCTTGCCGGCCTTCCGGCGATGAGCGTGCCGGCCACGCTCGACCCGAACGGATTGCCGCTCGGCCTCCAGCTGATCGGCAAGCCGTTCGACGAACAGGGTGTGCTCGACGCGGGTCTCGCGATCGAACAGCGGGCCGGGTTCACGCATGCGCCGGAGCGCTGGTGGTGAGCATCGAGGCGATGGAACTGATCGCCGGCGCGGCGGTGCTGGTGGTGGCGTTCTGGTTGCCGCGACTGCTATCGCGGCGAATACAACACGGGGAAGCCCGCTTCGAAAGCACTACCGCGCCCGACCGTCGGGCTGCCCCGAAGGACGAGGATCGAGCCTGATCGGCCGAACCGGGGGTTGGCGATGCGGCCCTCGATCCGTGTTTTACGGCGGACTCCGCCCGTCCGAAACCGCGCCGGAACGCGTCACTTTCCTACACTAGCTGTTCTCCATATGTTCGTTCGCGAATCACAAAGGAGACAGGTTATGCCACAAGACAAGTTCGCCTCGACCGATAGCCTCACTGCGCCGGCACGCGAGGGCTTTGCGCTTATCCCCGACGACACTGCTGCTGTCGCCGACCTTCCAAAGGCGATCTATGTCGGCACCGGCGGCGACCTGGTGCTGCGCATGGCGGATAGCGACGCGGATCTGACCTTGCGCAACGTGGCAGACGGTGCGCTCCTTCCGCTGCGACCGGCCTTTGTGCGGGCAACTGGCACCACCGCTGCCGATATCGTAGGCCTGCTTTAATGGCGGGTTTCTATATCGGAACCGGATTGCGGTCCGTGCAATCTCGGCGCGCGGCGTTCCCGACGGGCTCCATCGTGCCAGCGCCGCTGACCCCGGGCAGCGCGTGGGACGGTTCGCCGTCCAGCGGGTATGAGGCTGCGCCGCAAGATCCGGCACGCGTAACCGCCAAGCCGATCGTGCAGCTCCTCTGCCCGCCGCGCCAAACGGTCACGGGGGCGCTGGTGGTCGGCGTGTTCGCCGCGGCCAACAGCGGCGGCACGATGATCGACAATTGGGGACTGTCGCATGTCGACTTTCACTTCGAAGGCAATTCGACGCGGGTGGACCTGCCGACGATGCGTACTTTCGAGCGAGCCGATGGTTCGACATACTCGTGGAGCGGATGGTGGGTCACCCTGACCCGCCCGGCCCTGCAGGACGGTATCGCCGACCTGTTCGTCGAGGCGGTGCCTGCTGATGGCACCATGCAAAGCCGCGTGGCCGGGCCGTTCCCGTTCCTGATCTACGAGCAGGAGTTCGATCGCGAGGTAACCGTCGCTGCCGACGGCAGCGGCGATCATCGCACGATGGCCGAGGCGTTCGGAGCCCTGCGCGCCGCCGACGCCCAGCATCCGCGCATCACCGTCATTTCGGGCGGGGAATACGAACTGGAAAGCGGAGGTGGGCACCAGCCCCAGGGGTTCTGCACGATCGAGGCGAGCGAGCCGGTAACGTTCAGGCAGCTTCCCCCGGCGCTCGAATTCGATTTCACTCGCTTTCGTCCGGCAATGGACCGCCTGCGTTTCAAGGGGTCGAACGTCACGATCGATTTCGTCGAGACGCTGGAATTCTATGTCGAACAATCCGGCAGCCACCATTGGCTCGACGGTTGCAATATCGTGCAGAGCAGGGGTCGCAACGACCTGTGGCGCAAGCGCCCGCGCAACATCATCCCGAGCCTGTTTCGCAACGGGGCCTACTTCACCGACTGCCAGATCCGCGACGTCAACGACTGGGGCGACAAGTCGCCGCTCGCGCGTGGCAACGTGACCCTTGGCACGTGGGCCGATGCCTTGCAGGGCGCACGGTGTGCTCTCGCCAACCGGATCGTCGATCATTCGAGTGCGCCCTACTACGCGAACGTGGACGCGCTTTCGATCCGTCACACCGGGGAAGCCGCCACCGCGAGTGTCTCACTGAGTGGAGGCAATGGTGCGAACCGCACCCTCCGGTTGTACGAGGATGACAGCGAGGTCGCTTCGTTCACGATCCTGAATTCCGAAGACGCCTATCGCTCCGACACGAACTACACGGTTCGCAGCGTGGTCGAATTCATCGAGCAACAGGCCGGGTGGACGGCCACGCTGCTGGACGACACTCGATATGCGGCGGCGCTGACCTTTCCAGGCAGCACGAACGGATCGGGGTTCACAAAGCTCGATGCAAAGGGTGACGATCTCGTCCTCCCTACGCATTTCGACATTCATTCCGACCTCTACCAGCTCCCCAATCTGGGCTACCGCGAAGAGAACGTGTTGATTGCGTTCAATACGGGGCACGGCATCGATGCGCAGAACATGCTGGTGAGCGGAACCGGCGGCCTTGCTGATGCGCTGTTCGTCGGCAATGCATTCTGCAACCGGCTCGGCACGCTCGACGAAGGTCTCGCATCGCAGGTAGGAGCCGAACATAGCCATGTGATGTTCGTGCACAATTCCCTTGCAACCCAGGCGCTGCTGCTGCGGCAGGACATCTCCTATGGCGCTGACGGCTTCTGCCTGATCGCGAACAATGTGTTCAAGGCGATAAGCGTTAGCGGCGGTGGTTCGGTCGATGCCGAACTCACTCTCGCGGGCAATCATGTTCACGGCGGCTCGACCCTGCCCGATGGGGCCAACGACAATACATTCGGCGGCAACGCCACGAGCCTGTTCGTCGATGCATCCGGCGGGGACTTTACGCCTGCCGGAGAATTGCTCGAGAACGGCAGACAGCCGGTAGTCGCACGAACCCTGACCGGTGCCG
>JBAUIP010000287.1:0-3029 GCA_049683055.1 Pricia sp. | reverse complement strand
AAATACTGAAATAATGGTACCACAAATATAGTTTCTTCAATGCCCCGTACACAAGAATGATAGCCAAAGGCACAAATAGTGGCAGATAGCCCCTGAGCTCCGGCCTGAAGAAGAATATCAAAAAATTCAGGATGGCGACAATTCCCAATAGAATCATCGACCTTACGAGAAGGGTTTCCCATTTTGTTGGCGCCTTGATACTTGTATCTTTATGGGACATCTCTAGGCGTTAGAACATAAAAAGGGGTATTGGCCGTTGCAAACGGGCCGTCGGGACTCTCCACTTTGACAAAAAGTCGATACGGACCTTCTTGGTCAGGGGTTTTGAAGCGCAAATCGGTCTTGGTGGCCTGTAGGATCAAACCCTTTACGATTTCCGGTTTCTTTTCATTGTCATGCGGATTGTAATACCAGTTTTCGGGCCGTATTTCCCAGGTCACGCTAAACTTTTTGAGGGAATCTTGTTTCGGCACAAATAGTTCTGCCGTGGCAATTTCATTTTGATTCACCAGAATACTTTCAGCTGCCCCCTTCCCGTTCAGCAGTACGTAGTCGATTTCAGGACCTCTATACTCCAATTCGGTCCCCTTCCAAAGACTTTCGAGAACAAATACGGTTTGCGATTTATTGCCGTCCTCATCGAAAAGACTGAACCAGGTATGCGTTCGCTCTTGTTTGTGGCCCCAATAGAACGCTAGGCTACCGAGACATCTGTTATCGGCGATGGATTGGATGTTGTCTATATATAAGTTTTTATATTGTTCGGCCTTTTTGGTGCTGGTTTCCTCTATGGGAGCGGTCCAAGCGGTCGTTTCAGTCTCCCATGGTCCATTATTGCCCCATTCCGACAGTACGTATGGCTTTTGCCAAAAAAAGAGGATGTCCTTATCCAATCGGAAATCGTTCAACGCCCCAAAACTATTTACCGAGATAAAGTCCAAATCCGGACTTTTGACCAAAATACTGAAAACCTTTTTAAGCCCGGATGATGATACCGTAGTGCTTATCGGATGGTCAGGGTCGATTTCGTGCACCTTTTCGATCATCCTATTAAAGCCTTCTACGAAATCGTTGAAGAACATATCGTGAACATACACCTCGTTACCCAGAATCCAATAGAGCACCGCCGGATGGTGCTTATATTTCTCGACGAACTTTTCGGTATTCTTGACTAGGGCATCCATTTTTGCAGGATTGCCATAAAGCGTGTCATCTGGGCTATACCTGGGAATCGGAATATCGACTACTGCCGCCAATCCCCATGTTTCCGCCGAATCTAGATACGATTTCAGATTCAAGGTGTCGTAAATCCTTATCGTGTTGGCACCTGCTTTCTTGAGTTCCTCGAAATAAGCATTCCCCGAAGCACCTTTTATAAAGTACGGTTCATTGTTTCGAATCATCCGATACCCCTCTTCCGTCTCTTCAATGTACACTTCAGACTCGTTCTGTCCTTTCTTTTCCGATACGCAACCAACGATTACGAAAAATAAAACACCGGTCAAGACCATTTTCAGAATCGGAACAAATACTATAGAGGTGATACGGTTTGTATTCAAATCAATATTGCTTTTGCTCTCTAAAAGAGTCGGGTAAATTACGAATTCGGATATAAATCGCGGAAAAAATAGGGCCATTGTTTCTACTGCGGTTTGCATTAGGCTGAAGAAACGGCAAATTATAGCTTCTTAATTCAAGATTACTTTTCTTTTCTCAATTCTCTTTACGGATTACTCAATTCCTTACTTTAAGTTAAATTTTTCTTCTTATGAGCCAATTTTAAATTATCTTTAACACTAAATTAGGTGACTTCTTACGTAACTAGCTAAGTAGTTGTCTTCATGAAAGTTGTCCTCATGAAAACCTACAATGATTGAATGGATTTGCCATGTTGTGAATACATTAATCTCTTGAATAAACCGAAAAGATTTGATTAACGAAATTGAACACTAAAATTTAAACAATATGAAAAAAATTACTCTTTTAACCTTATGTTGCGCTCTATGGTTCGCCAGTTGCGATAACAGCGAAATAGAAACGCAAGAAGCGACCGATACGACCGATTTACCGGTAACCGCAGAGGAAGAGGATACGGATGAGGAAGTCGACTACACCCCAATGGAGGCCATCGGCGCCAAAGTATACAACGTCTTCGATGCGGATCGATGTCCGTTTCCCGACCAGCAGCCAATGGCCAATTTGTGGTGGCCGGAGAACGAGGAAGATTTTTACACCCCGGAAGCCTATTTTTCTTCTAATGAAGACCATAAAATGGTATTTACCGAATATGATGATGGTACTGCCAATCTAAAAGGATCTACGGCAATGGGTACCTGTACGGTGGAAGTCGATGTCTGGTTTAAGGACCGTACTTCTTGGGCCGATTGGCAAGCAGCAGGTGGCGAGTTCAAACGAGAAGGATGTGCAGGAGACGAAGCCAACGAAGAGGAAATGAATTTTTATGTCATCGATTCCGAAAAGAGTACCTTTATTGCTACCGGAGGAGATTGTCTAGGCGAAGGGGAGTTTACCTTGGAACAGCGACCTGACCCCGCTGATCCCGACAGCCCCAATTTCGGTGCCCACGTAGGGCCCGGCGGAGCCAATTTTGATTCCCATATCGGGGAATTGGGAATGAGTACTTGGGGTTATATCGTGAATTCTGAAGGAGAGCGGATGTGGATAATGGATTTCAACTTTTTGCTCGATGAATCCGCCTGTAATGTTGTTGACGCCGACCGTAGTCCTTTCGAAGCGGACCAGCAACCGCCAGCAAACTTTTGGTGGCCCGGTACGCCCGAAGATTTCTACAACCCAGAAACTTATTTCTCTTCTTCCGAGGAGCATACGATGACTTTCGCGGAATACAACGATGGCACCGCCCGTTTACAGGGCTCTACCGTTATGGGTACCTGTGTCGTAGAAGTTGATGTTTGGTTCAAAGACCGTAAATCATGGGAAGAATGGGACGCTGCCGGAGGCGAATTTAAACGGGAAGGCACAGCCGGCGAAGCCGCCAACGAAGAAGA
>JBAUIP010000286.1:0-2814 GCA_049683055.1 Pricia sp. | reverse complement strand
GCTTATGATGGGTTGAATGTATATGGCGATGAGGTATCTACCGTTCTTAATTTTGACGATTTGGCGGGATTGCCATCAGGAACCCTAGGTTCTGCCGAAGTGTCCCGAACAGGATACGACGAAGTAGATTTGACAGATTATGATGCGGAAAGCGTAAAATTTGACGGAGCCGTTCATTACCGTCCCTTTGCAGATGATCTTGAAATGGTCTATCAAGCCCGGGTAGGGCGCGGAAACACTATTTATCAAGGGGCCAACCGTTATTACATTCAGGATTTTATCATGCAACAGCATAAACTGGAAATCCGCAACGATAATTTCTTTATCAGGGGATATCTAACCGCTGAGAATTCCGGTAACTCCTACGACATGCGTTTTGCGGCCATTAATGTCAATAGACAATGGAAAAGGGATGCCCCCAATCCCAATGATCCTTCAGAGCCTTCTTGGTTTGGCGATTATGCCCAAACCTTTATCGGTGCCAAGCTTGGTATCGGAACCGGCGTGCAACTGGATGATGAGACTGCCCATGCTTTAGCTCGTCAGGCCGCTGATTCTGGAAGATTGATTCCCGGTACTCCTGGATTTGAAAATGCTTTTAATCGGGTAGTGAGCGATGGTGACCTCGCGACCGGGGCTCGATTTATCGACAACACTAAGTTGCGCCATATAAACGGTAATTATAACTTCAGTCACCTTACGAAAGAGTTTGCCGAAATTCAGGTAGGGGGATCATTTAGGGAGTATGTGCTTAATTCGGGAGGCACTATTTTCACCGATATCGATGCACCTATCGTTTATGGAGAATATGGTGCGTACGCTCAACTGCAAAAAAAACTGCTCGACGAACGTCTGAAATTTACAGGATCGGTCCGTTACGACAAGAATGAGTTCTTCGACGGATTTTTCTCACCAAGGGCCTCTCTGCTCTATACCTTCGGTGAAAAGAGGAACCACAATTTCAGGGTATCCGCACAACAGGGATTCCGAAATCCAACGACCCAAGATTTATTCATCGGCCTCAATGCCGGAAGGGCGATTCTGGTCGGCTCCGCACCCACCAACTTGGACCGGTATGTTTCACCCGCTTTCCCGATCAGTCAGGGGGGGCAGGCCATCTCGGGGCAAACTACTGCCACGTTGACGGGTAGGGAAGCCTACGAAAACGCCTTCTCCGCCAGCTCGGTGCAAAACGGCGCTCCGACTGCGGTGAATACGTCCTTGATTCAACCGGAGCAAGTAACCGCTTACGAGGCAGGTTACAGAGCGCAAGTGGGCAAGGTCGCCATCGATTTCAGCGGGTATTACAATACCATCGAAGATTATATCACGGCTTCCAATGTGGTAGTGCCTTTTTATGGTGATTCCGGTCTGACCGAAGTAGTCCCCGGAACACAGACCCCGTTAGCTTTGGCCGCCCTTGGAAACGGAGATTTCCAAGCCTTTCAAACATATACTAATTCCGCTGCCGAACTTAATTCCTACGGTGCGACCTTAGGTGTCGACGCCAAAGTTTTTGGAAATTTTGACTTAGGTGCGAGCTACACCTATGCCGAACTGGACTTTGACCGAGAATCAAATCCTGATTTGTTGATTGGCTTCAATACACCTACCCATAAGGTGAAGGCCTCTTTTGGTAACACTGAACTGTTCAAGAACTTCGGGTTCAATGTTAACTATCGTTGGAGTGATGCCTTTCTTTGGGAATCAACCTTCCAAATTGGCGACATACAGGCCTATACCGTACTCGATGCCCAAATCAATTATGCCGTCCCCAGTATTAAATCATCCTTTAAGTTGGGGGGAAGCAACCTGTTGGGCGAAGAGTATTTCTCCGCCGTAGGTACCGGAGCGGTGGGCTCGATTTATTACCTATCTTGGACAATTAATCCATAAAGTAAAATACTATAACTGATTAGTAGAGGGCAGCCGATCGGGTTGCCCTTTTCAATGGTAGTTGCGCTCGCTATGATAATTTGTCTTAACAATCCACCTACCTAGTGGCGTATAGTCCGACTAAAGCGAATTCTTTATCAGGTACTCACTGAATATCGAATGAGTTAGCGAGACCTAAACTACTTATACCGATACCTGTTTTATCCTTCGAAAAAACTAGCATAACTAGTTTTCCGTTTAAGCCTTTTGCCCTATATTTGCAGCCTGAAAAACAGGTCTAAGCGCCAATCATATAAATCAAAGGTAATGGCAAAAGTCACAGGTAAAGTTTCCCAGATCATCGGGCCGGTCGTCGACGTTGAATTCCAGTCGGGCGATGAACTTCCAAAAATCTACGATTCCCTAGAAATCACTAACAAAGACGGTTCTAAGCTGGTTTTGGAAGTACAGTCCCATACCGGTGAGAACACCGTTCGGGCGATTTCAATGGATTCTTCGGATGGATTGAGCAGGGGAACTGAAGTGCTGTCTACCGGTGCGCCCATTCAAATGCCGGTTGGAGAGGATGTCTACGGACGTCTTTTCAACGTTATCGGCGATGCCATTGATGGATTGGGCAACTTGCCGAAATCTGGTGACCATGGACTACCCATCCACCGAGAGGCACCTAAATTCGAAGACCTTACCACTTCTACCGAAGTCCTTTTTACAGGAATCAAAGTAATCGACTTGATCGAGCCTTACGCCAAAGGAGGAAAAATCGGCCTCTTCGGAGGGGCTGGTGTCGGCAAGACCGTTTTGATTCAGGAATTGATCAACAACATCGCCAAAGGCCACGGGGGACTCTCCGTATTTGCCGGTGTAGGGGAACGTACCCGTGAAGGAAACGATTTGCTCCGTGAGATGCTGGAATCCGGT
>JBAUIP010000285.1:0-1701 GCA_049683055.1 Pricia sp. | reverse complement strand
AACGGATACCGATAATCCTCCGGTGTCACGAAAGTCTCTTTGATCAGGCGCGGCGAAACCCATCGCAAGAGGTTCTGCATCGATCCGGCCTTATCGTTGGTGCCAGAAGCCCGCGCCCCGCCGAAGGGTTGCTGTCCGACTACCGCTCCTGTGGGCTTATCGTTGATATAGAAATTACCCGCGCAATTTTGAAGGGCTTTTGTCGCTTCCTCGATGGCGTAGCGGTCCGCCGAAAGCACCGCTCCCGTTAAGGCATACGGTGAAGTTTCGTCCACTAATTTGAGAGTTTTCGACCAGTCTTTGTCCGCATAGACATACACGGTTACTACAGGGCCGAAAAGCTCGGTTTCCATGGTGGAATAGTGGGGGTCGGTGGTTACGATAACCGTTGGCTCGATAAAGTAGCCTTTGGATTTATCGTATCCGCCACCGGCTACGATTTCCGCGTTCTTGTCCTTTTTGGCCTGATCGATGTATTTCGCCAATTTATCGAAGGAGGCTTCGTGGATGACCGCAGTGATAAAGTTGGACATGTCCTCTGGAGAACCGGGCTTATTGAACGATTTTATATCCTTTTTCACCAACTCCAATATTTGCTTGGAAGTCGATTTCGGGAGGTATACCCGCGAGGCCGCACTGCATTTCTGTCCTTGAAACTCGAAGGCGCCACGGGAAATGGCAGTCGCCACCTGTTGCGGTTTGGCGGTAGGATGCGCTACGATAAAATCCTTTCCACCAGTCTCGCCCACGATGCGCGGATAACTTTTGTAGGTATCGATGTTATCCCCGATCTGCTTCCAAAGGCTTTTGAAAACGGTTGTGGATCCGGTGTAGTGGATGCCCGCAAAATCTGGGCTCCCCAAAGCGGTCTTCGTAATCATAGCCGGGTCGCCGTAGACCACGTTGATAACTCCGTCGGGCACTCCCGCTTCCTTAAAAACATCGACGATAACCTTGGCCGAAAAAATCTGGTGGTCGCTGGGTTTCCATAGTACCACATTGCCCATCAAGGCCGCACTGGCAGGCAAGTTACCGGCGATGGCGGTAAAATTAAAGGGAGTGATGGCATAGACAAAACCTTCCAAAGGCCGGTATTCTACCCGGTTCCAGACCCCGTCCGATGAGGCGGGCTGCTCATGGTAGATTTGAGCCATATATTCCACATTGAACCGTAGAAAGTCGATGATTTCGCAGGCAGAGTCGATTTCCGCCTGGTGGATGGTCTTCGACTGACCAATCATGGTAGAGGCGTTCATCTTGTCCCGATACGGTCCGGCAATCAGATCGGCCGCTTTTAGGAAAATGGCCGCCCGCTGTTCCCAGGTCAGGTTCGCCCAGGCTTCGCGCGCCTCAAGAGCGTTTTCGATAGCCTGTTTGACGTGTTTTTTTTCGGCCAGATGATACTGTCCCACGACATGTTGGTGGTCGTGTGGTGGGGATATGGGTTTGGTATTTCCCGTCTTAATTTCCTCGCTTCCTATATAAAAGGGAATATCGACGTTGCCCTTGAAGTAAGCGTGATATTGTTTGAGCACGTCTTCCCGCTCGGGCGAGCCGGGAGCGTATTTTTTGATTGGTTCATTGATTGCTATCGGTACTTGAAAAAAGCCTTTGCCCATAAAAATGGTTTTTTAAAATTAAAATTGGATGCAAAGGTATGAAAGCTAACACGGTTCAAAAAAAAATGCGGCTAGAAGAAGG
>JBAUIP010000284.1:0-7659 GCA_049683055.1 Pricia sp. | reverse complement strand
AATGCCGTGTTCAAAGTGGTCAAAGATTCGTCTTTGGAAGCCACTTTGTTAAAATATACGTCGATAACCGATTTGTACATCGGTTTGGTCAGGGCGGAGCTCATCAAACAAATGTCGACCCCATCGTGCGTTGTTTCGGAGAGATAGGAACTGTAAATCCCATCTACAAAAACAATTTTGTAGGTATCGATTTCGTGCACGAAGTATTTCTTGACGTCTTTGTACTCCAACGTATTTTCCTCGCGCGGGAAAATGCTAAAATCGGTCTTCTGAAGACTCTTTAGGGAAGTATATTTCCAAGCCTCATCCTTCTTTGTAGGGATACCCTTGCTCTCGAAATTCTTCATGGCCGCCGTACGGATGTCATGTACCGAGTGTTCGACGTCGACGTTATTTTCGAACGCCATAAAGGATGATATTAGTTTGTCTTTTAAATCCATATTCAATTCATTATCATTCCCATGTTTTGGCCTCTAGCCATGTTCATCGGGAACAGTTGTAATCTACTATGCAGGTATTATCAGGTTTTGCGGAACTGCCAACTGGCAATTAACACCATTGGCACAAGAAAAGTGTACTAAACCGCAGCCTCTTGCTTCAACCAATCGTAGCCTTTATCCTCGAGCTCCAAAGCCAGTTCCTTACCACCGGATTTAACGATTTTACCGTCGTGGATGACATGTACGAAATCGGGAACAATGTATTCCAACAATCGCTGGTAATGGGTGATAACGATGGTGGCCCTGTCACCGCTTCTCAACTTGTTCACACCGTTGGCGACAATACGAAGCGCGTCGATATCGAGTCCGGAATCGGTTTCGTCCAAGATGGCGAGTTTGGGTTCCATCATGGCCATCTGAAAAATTTCGTTCCGTTTCTTCTCGCCACCGGAAAAACCTTGATTGATGGATCGGGACATAAATTTCCGGTCGATTTCCAACAATTCCGATTTCTCTCGGATGAGCTTGAGCATCTCATTGGCGCGCATTTCTTCTTCGCCTCTCGCTTTGCGGGATTCGTTGATGGCGGTCTTCATAAAATTGGTGACCGAGACACCGGGAATTTCAACGGGATATTGAAAGGACAGAAATACGCCTTTGTGCGCCCGCTCTTCAGGCGAAACCTCATCGAGGTCCTCCCCGTTAAACTCGATGGAGCCCTGAGTAACGGTAAATTCTTCTTTACCCGCAATCACTGAGGCCAAAGTACTTTTGCCAGAGCCGTTAGGACCCATGATGGCGTGTACTTCACCCTTATTGACTTCGAGGTCTACCCCTTTTAATATCTTTTTCCCATCTACACTGGCGTGCAGGTTTTTTATCTTTAACATGTTGTGTTGTTTACAAAATTTTAAAACTGACCTACTCCCCAATAGGACTGACTTTACTATGGCTTCTTTATCGAGGCAAGAAACCCATCGAATTGACTGGCCTACCCTACGGAACCTTCCAAACTAATTTCCAACAGTTTTTGGGCTTCCACGGCAAATTCCATGGGCAGTTTGTTCAAGACCTCCTTGCTGAATCCGTTCACGATTAAGGCAATCGCCTTTTCGGTGTCGATGCCGCGCTGATTACAATAGAAAATCTGGTCCTCCCCGATTTTGCTGGTAGTCGCCTCGTGCTCGATTTGGGCGGATTTGTTCTTGACTTCGATATAGGGAAAAGTATGCGCCCCACATTCGTTCCCCATCAAAAGGGAATCGCACTGCGAAAAATTCCGGGCGTTTTCGGCGCGGCTGTTCACCTGCACCAACCCGCGATAGCTGTTCTGGGATTTTCCGGCGGATATTCCTTTGGAAATAATCGTGCTTCGAGTGTTTTTACCCAAGTGCACCATTTTGGTTCCGGTATCGGCTTGCTGAAAATTGTTGGTCACGGCGATGGAATAGAACTCACCGATGGAATTGTCGCCCTTCAGAATACAGGATGGATATTTCCAAGTCACCGCGGAACCGGTCTCGACCTGCGTCCAGGAGATTTTGGCGTTCTTTTCGCAAAGTCCCCTTTTGGTAACGAAATTGTAAACTCCGCCTTTACCTTCCTTATTCCCCGGATACCAATTCTGCACCGTAGAATATTTGATTTCGGCATCGTCCATGGCGATAAGTTCTACCACAGCGGCATGCAATTGGTTCTCGTCCCGGGAGGGAGCGGTGCAGCCTTCCAAATAGCTGACATAGCTTCCTTCTTCAGCGATGACAAGGGTTCGTTCGAACTGCCCGGTTCCCGCTTGATTGATGCGAAAGTAGGTCGATAGTTCCATCGGGCATCGCACGCCTTTTGGAATATAACAGAAACTTCCATCCGAAAAAACGGCGGAATTCAGGGCGGCGTAGTAATTGTCCCTTTGGGGTACTACCGAGCCGATGTATTTTTTCACCAGTTCCGGATGTTCTTTGATCGCTTCCGAGATGGCAGAAAAAAGTATCGCTTTTTCTGCTAACGTCTTCTTGCAGGTGGTAGCGACGGACACGGAATCCATCACGATATCGACGGCCACTCCGGCCAGTTTCTTTTGCTCGTCCACGGAAATTCCCAACCGCTTAAAAGTGTCCAATAGCTCCGGATCTACCTCGTCCAAACTGTCATACTTCGGTTTTTTATTGGGCGCGGAGTAATAGGATATATTCTGGAAATCAGGAATTTCGTAACGAACGTTGGGCCAGTTCGGCGACTCCATCTCCTTCCAGTATTTGTAGGCTTCCAACCGCCATAGGGTCATCCACTCAGGCTCCTCTTTCTTTTTGGAAATAGCGATTACGATTTCCTCGTTTAGGCCCGCGGGAAACGTATCCGATTCGATATCCGTGTAGAAACCGTACTCGTATTCCTTCGTTTCCAATTCCTTTTTTAACTCTTCCTCTGTATATGCCATCTTCTAATGTGTCAATTCTTGAAAATCCTCAACGGGCCAATGCTTCATCGACCCATTTCTTCGTTATAGGGAAAAACTTTCCCCGCATCCGCAGGTACGCTGGGCATTGGGATTATTGAAAACAAATCCCTTGCCGTTCAGGCCTCCGGAATATTCCAAAGTCGTGCCTACCAAATACAAAAAGCTCTTTTTATCCACAAGGATGCGGACATTATTATCCTCAAAAACCTTGTCTGCTTCGTCTTTGTTGTTGTCGAATTTCAGTTCGTAGGATAGGCCGCTGCATCCACCGCTTTTGACCCCCACGCGCACAAAATCCTCGGCGGCGTTGAAACCTTCCTCGGTCATCAGGTCGACCACCCTCTTTTTTGCCGTATCGGATACTTGAATCATAGTTGCTTAGTTCTACTAAAATGTCTACAAATATACGATTTTAACGGGGCTTCGCCATGGCTGCTAACATTATTATAACGTATGTGATGATAGGGGATTTTTATGGTGGGACGCATTGGCAATTCTCGAATAATTCGACTACCTTGATGCCTTATTCGTAATATATTCAAAAGCTGATTAAACTATGTCAAAAAAGAAGGATAGTCGTGCCGCAGGTACATCGCGAAGGAAAACCACAGGCGCATCAAGGAGGAATTTTGTAAAACATTCGGGCCTGGCCGCAGCGGGATTGATGATCGTGCCTCGGCATGTGCTAGGAGGCCCCGGATACGTGGCCCCTAGCGACACCCTCAACATCGCAGGCATCGGGGTCGGAGGAAAAGGCCAAAGCGATCTGTCGTCGTTTGCCGAAAGTCCTAATGTCAATATTGTGGCCCTTTGCGATGTGGATGACCGTCAGGCAGTGGCGGCAAGGGAAGCCTACCCGAAGGCCAAATATTACGAAGATTTCAGGAAAATGCTCGATAAGGAAAAGGACGATATCGACGCAGTTTCAGTATCGACTCCTGATCATAACCACGCCGTGGCCGCCTACAAGGCCATGGAAATGGGCAAGCACGTTTACGTTCAAAAGCCGCTGACCCACGACATTTGGGAAGCTAGGATGCTGACCGAGGCCGCCGAAAAGTTTAAGGTGGTCACTCAAATGGGCAATCAGGGAGGCTCCGGTGACGGGGTTCGCAAAATGCAGGAAATCTACGATGCGGGATTAATAGGTGAAGTACAGTCGGTACAATGCTGGACCAATCGTGCCATTTGGCCCCAAGCCCTGGAGACTCCGACCGAAAAAAATAAGATACCTAAAGGCCTGAACTGGGACCTTTGGCTGGGAACCGCCGAAAAGCGTGATTATAATGATGCCTACCTACCATTTGACTGGCGAGGCTGGTCCGATTTCGGTACAGGCGCCTTGGGCGATATGGCCTGTCATATCATGGATCCGGTGTATCGCATCTTGCCCATTCTTTATCCGTCTACGGTGGAATGCAGTATTTCGGATGCCTTTTCAGGGAAGTTCGAAACGGCCGACTATCCAAAAAGCTTTCCGAATTCGAGCACCATATATCTAAAATATCCAAAAACGGACGGCACCGGAAGCATCGATGTCACTTGGATGGATGGCGGCCTACGACCCAGAAGACCGGATGAACTCGGCGATGACGAAGCCTTCGGAAACTGGGACGGCGGGGTGCTCTTTATCGGAACCAACGGAAAATTATTGGCGGACTGCTATGGGGCGAATCCAAGATTACTGCCGTTGACGCTTAATGAGCAAATCAGCGTTAAGGAAACTATTCCGCGAGTTCCGGAAGGCCATTACCTGCAGTGGGTCAATGCTTGTATGGCCGGATATGGCAATGCGAAGACCAGTTCCTCCTTCGATTATGCCGGGCCGTTTACGGAGAGTATTCTCATCGGAAACTTGGCGCTAAAATCATACTTCGAGGTCGACCCCAGTGCGGAGAACAAGAGCTTTTGGGGCGGTGGAAAGCAGTTCTGGGGCCGAAAACGCCTCAATTGGGATGCCGAGAACATGAAAATCACCAATTTCGAACCGGCGAACAAATACGTAAAGCGGGACTATCGGGAGGGGTATTCGGTTGGATAAAATTCTCAACGGATTTTGATGATCATGGCGTCTGACATCCCCTTATTTTCAATATTGGGAAAGTTGGCGCTAGAGGTCTCTCCGACCAACACTATTTCTCCATCGGCGGTCTCCAAAACATCAAAACCGAAATCGATGGCGGAGCCGCCAAAGGATTTTTGCCAAACGATTTCGCCGTTGCGGTCGGTCTTGATGGCCCAGATATCGTTTTCACCGGCGTTGGAATCCGAATCCATATCGCTGCTTTTGGAGTTGCCTACCATTATGAAGCCGCCATCTTTGCTAGCAGTGACCCCTTGCGCGGCGTCGAACCGAGTGCCACCGTAGGTCTTTTCCCAGACCAGATCGCCGGTGGCGTCGATTTTGACTAGCCAAACGTCCGATTCCCCATTATTTTTTGATACGTCGGTGTCATCGCTAAAGGTGTTACCGGTGATGACATAGCCGCCATCATCGGTTCTGGCGATATCTTGGGAAATCTCGATACCGGTGCCGCCAAAAGAGCGCTCCCAGACTAGATTCCCGTTGTTATCGACCTTGACGACCCAAAAATCATAGCTGCCGCGGGTGTTACTGATGTCAAAATCATCGCTCTCGGTAAATCCCGATAGCACAAAACCCCCATCATCGGATGGAACCACCGCGTGGGCCCTGTCGTTGTTGGTGCCGCCAAAATAGCCGCGAAATTGTAGGTTGCCGTTCGGATCGATTTTGGTGCCCCAGAACTCGCCTACCCCATGAGCGGTTGTCGAACCTCCCTTCTCTGCTAACGAACCATCTTTTCCAATCAACCCATCAACCAGCACGTTGCTCTTTTCTGTATTGCCGTCGGCGCGGGCAGAGGTGATATCCAAAAATCCCACAAAATAGAACCCGCCGTCATCGGTCTGCACAAGGTCGTAAGAGTGGTCATGCCCTGAAAATCCGAAACTTTTCTCCCATTCAATGCCGCCCTGCGGATTGAGTTTTAGAATCCAGTTATCATGAAAACCTTCGTTGTTACTTCCATCTCCGTCGTCGCTCATGGCGTATCCTGTGATGGCATAGCCGCCATCCGTGGTCTGCACAAGGCTTTGCCCACGATCATCCTTGCTTCCGCCATAGGTTTTATTCCATTCGAGGTTTCCTTCTGCATCCAACTTGATGAGCCAATAATCATTGACCTCGGTGGACTTATCGGAAAGGTCGCCGTCGGTGCTATTGGAATATCCAAAAACTGCGTAGCCTCCATCGGATGTCGTGATGATAGCTTGGGCGGTATCTTCACCGGACCCTCCAAAATTTTTGATCCACTCCACTTCCCCGAGAAATGTGGTCTGGGTTTCATCGATAACATCGTCCCTATCTTTGGAACAGGAAAATAGTAAGGCCAGCACTAAAAAATAAGGCACGGCCCATACCAAGAAAATTGACAGTCTCTTCATCGGATATTTTTTTATTCGGATTTCTGGAGGACAAATAGTCCGGAATTGATATCGCTTACAACTATCTTGCCGCTTTCAAAGTAGGGATATACGCTCCAAACCCCACTGAACTGCGCATTGTCGGTTGAGGGAAACGTATCGAAAAAACCGGCTTCGGAGATAGACCTACCCTCTATATCGGTAATATCCAAAACACGGATGCCCGCGGTATAGTTGGCCAGAAAGAATTCGTTGCCCTTAACATATCCGTTATGGTCAATGGCACTTGTGGCGCCCAAGTAGGTGTCGTACAAAACGGGATTGTCAAGGTCCGATAGGTCAAAAATCAGGGTGCGGGACCGGAAGCCCAGTTCAGCCTCGTCCAGTTCGTCTCCCAATAAGAAAAATCGTTGGTCTTCGGTAAACCATCCCTGATGGGTGTAGACCGTGTTGGGGTAAGGCACTGTGGCGATTTCTACCGGATTGCTCTTATCTGTCACATCGGCCATGATAACTTGAGTCTCGTTGGCACCGATGTAAATTTCCCTACCGGTGTAATCCGAGTCCGGACCGTTGTAGGTAACGACCTGCGCGTCATGAGAATAGCCATTATCGGCATATCCTCCGGCAGCTATAGGATTTTTCGGGTCCTGGATATTTAGAAAGTGGGCGCCGCCCCGGAAGTCATCCCCACGATTGGTACCGACCACGTAGGCAAAACCGGTGTCCTCGTTAATTACGATATTATGCGCTCGGCCTAGACCGGTGTAACGGGCATCGTCATCAAAAGTCACAGGAGGGTCGGCCACATCGCTCAAACGGGTCAAATCGAATACCTGAACCCCATGGCTGTCATCGCCCGCACCGTTGTCGGCCACGATAAAGGCATGGTTTTGATACACTTTCACATCCCGCCAGGCATCGGAAACACTGGCCGTAGGAAGTTTACCCAAATAAACCAGGTTTTCGGTATCGCTAATATCGACAAAGGCGGTACCGTTATCAAGGCCCATGATGGCATACTCTTTTCCGGTAGATGCATCCGTCCATCCCCAGATATCGTTTCCGGATTCCGCATCAAAATCGTCCAATGTAACACGGCCTAAAAAATCATAGCCGTTACACGGATAGATGCCGGCCATCCCGTTTTCACAAGGGGTAAACCCGGTCAAAACCTCTTCTACCGGGTCCGGATCTTCGATGTCGGGCTTTCCGTCATCAGGCACCAATTCGTTGTCGTCCGACTTGCATCCGAAGAACATCATCAGCGCCAACAGAAAAAATTGGACGTATTTCATGGGAAAGTTATTTCTAGTA
>JBAUIP010000283.1:0-3042 GCA_049683055.1 Pricia sp. | reverse complement strand
GTAACTACCTTTTTGACCTCGTAGGTAATCTTGTCTTGCGAAACGATGTCAATATGCATTTCGTCGAGACGGAATACGGCATTGGCGTTTTCGGTTAGTGAACTGTCTAAAAAAAGGGTTTGATAATCTGAATCTTGCGCCTCGGCAGAGCATACAAAAATGAACAGGAAGAACCATAAGAAAAGTCGCATCGGTCGGCTTAGTTGAAGAACTAGAACGCCAAAGCACTTAAATTTCTTACAACTTTCAAGGAATATTCGATGTAACGGGCTTATTCTTTGTTCTTCGTATCGATAATGATGGTCACCGGCCCGTCATTTAACAAATCAATCTTCATATCGGCCCCGAAAATGCCGGTTCCAACATTTTTACCCAAGTCTTTTTCCAGTTGCCGAACAAAATCTTCATAAAGCGGAGTCGCCGTTTCCGGTTTGGCGGCTTTGATGTAGGAAGGGCGATTTCCTTTTTTCGTCGAGGCGTGTAGGGTAAACTGGCTGACCACGATGGCATCTCCTTTCACATCCAAAAGGGATTCGTTCATCACGCCTTCGGCATCGTTGAATATACGGAGGTGGGCGATTTTACGGGATAACCAATCGATGTCCGCTTGGCCGTCGGCATCCTCTACTCCCAATAAAATCAGAAGTCCCTGCTCGATTTCGGATACAATTCTACCTTCCACGGTAACGCTTGCGCGGGATACTCTTTGGATAACTGCTTTCATGTCTTCTGCCTCTGCGCTTCTGCCCTGCCTCTCCCTAACTCTTGGTTTGAACTTCCCACTTTATTTTCATTATCTATCCCCTTTGTCTCGCATCGAGAAAAGGTTTGCTCGGCTCATTTTGAATCATGAATATCGACCCGGTAATTTTCCTCTTCCCCGGTGACCATCTGCACATAGCTGCGATACCGGCTCCAAGCGACTTCTCCTTGGTCGAGGGCTTCCTTGACCGCACATTGAGGCTCTTCTAAGTGAATGCAGTTGCTGAATTTGCATCCTTCTTTCAAAGCGAAAAACTCGGGGAAATAGTCTCCGATTTCGTCCTTGTCCATATCGACTACGCCAAAACCTTTGATACCGGGTGTATCAATGATGCGGCCGCCGAAACTTAGGTCGAACATTTCCGCGAACGTGGTCGTGTGCTGGCCCTGCAAGTGCTGCTCTGATATTTCGGAGGTTTTCAAATCCAAATTTGGTTCGATGGCATTGACCAATGTGGATTTTCCGGTGCCCGAATGTCCCGAAAACATACTAGTCTTATCGGTCATAAGTTCCTTCACCTTGTCGATATTCTTCCCCGTCAAGGCCGAGATGCCGATGCAGGTATAGCCGATTTCCCGATAGAGGGATGCCAAAAATCGCACCTCATCCTTTTCATCATCGCCATAGGCATCAACCTTATTGAAAAGCAAAATGGCCGTGATATCATAGGCCTCGGCGGTTGCCAAAAATCGGTCGATAAAAAGAGGATAGGTTGTCGGGTTGTTCAATGTCACCAACAAAAACACTTGATCGAGGTTGGCGGCGATGATATGGGTCTGCTTAGAAAGGTTGACCGATTTTCGGATAATATAATTTTTCCGGTCTTCGATACCCGAAATCGTACCCACCTCATCGTCGCCCAATTGTTCGATCTCGAATTCCACCACATCGCCCACCGCAATCGGATTGGTGCTCTTAATGCCCTGAATACGGAACTTGCCCTTGATACGGCATTCGATAAAATCACCGTTTTCGGCCTTTACCGTGTACCAACTTCCTGTGGATTTATAAACTGTGCCGACCATTCATTTTCGATTCATTCGCATAGCTGTAAATTAAGCCTTTTTTGATTGGCCCGACATTCGTTCAGGCATTGATCACTTTCTCTTGGTGGTTGATCGATTCTTGGTGGATGGCCTTGAACAACCTCAAAATAAATTCTTCGCTCAGGCCTTTGGTTTCGCCTTCTAAAATCATGGCTCCTAAAATCTCGTTCCAACGGGTGGACTGCAAGACAGCTACATTGCGCTTCTTTTTGAGTGCCCCGATGCCATCGGAAATCTTCATGCGCTTGCCCATGGTCTCTATAATCTGATTATCGAGAACATCGATTTGGGCACGCAGATTACTCAATTTGGTATTGTATTCCGCCTCGGGCGAACTTTCCTTTCGGATTCGCAAGTCGCGCATGATCTGCATCAAACGATTGGGAGTCACCTGCTGCGCGGCGTCGCTCCATGCATTGTCCGGATCGTGGTGGGTCTCGATCATGAGTCCGTCAAAATTTAGGTCCAGTGCCGTTTGGGACACATCGAAAATCATATCGCGCTTACCGGTGATGTGTGATGGATCGTTGATGATCGGCAGGTCGGGAAAACGGGTCTGCAGATCGATGGCCAACTGCCATTCGGGAATGTTGCGGTATTTCGATTTTTCGTAGGTAGAAAATCCTCTGTGAATCACTCCTAGTTTGCTAATGTTGGCAGTATGAAGACGCTCCACGGCCCCAAGCCAAAGGGCCAAATCGGGATTGACCGGATTTTTGATCAAAACAACCTTATCGGTCCCCTCCAAGGCGTCTGCGATTTCTTGTACGATAAAAGGACTCACAGTAGATCGAGCCCCGATCCATAAAAGATCGATGTCGTGCTTTAGGGCCAGTTCGACGTGAGCACGATTCGCTACCTCGGTAGCGGTCTTGAGACCGGTTTCCTGTTTTACCTTTTGCAACCATTTTAAGCCCAGGGCCCCTACCCCTTCAAAATTCCCGGGACGGGTACGCGGTTTCCAGATACCGGCGCGATAATAATTGACATCGGTGTCCTTGAGGCTTTGGGCAATTCCCAATACTTGTTCTTCGGTTTCCGCACTGCATGGCCCGGCAATAACTAGGGGATGGTCTAATCCCAGATCGTCTAACCAAGCCCTCATTTGATTGTTGTTTTCCATAAAATTCAATTTATTTATTCAAAGGTATCCCTTTCAAAATTTCCCGGATACGGTTGGTGTCGTTCATTTCATTGTAAATTCCCTCGTAATCGTCATTTTCCAGCAGTTGC
>JBAUIP010000282.1:0-2588 GCA_049683055.1 Pricia sp. | reverse complement strand
TCCCTACCTTGTAAGCGTACTTTATTGAACCTGAACTTGGTTTGCTCGACACCTACCAGGGCGCCGAAGTTGTGGTCCCCAAAGGTTTTGTCATAAGACAAGGTCGCTCCCGTGGTCAAGGTCAGCTCAATAGGTCTGGACTGTACCAGTAGCGATTGACGGGTCGATAAACCGCCGTTCAAGGTGGTCTCTGCCTGAAAAAAATCACCTGAACCTACGTTGTAGTCGATACCGACAGAAGGTCTGAGTTTTAGGTTGTCAATAATTTCCAACTCCCCATAAAAATAGCCTAACACCTTACGGTTTTGGATGGTGGTACTGTTTACTCTTAAATCCGTTAATTGCACTAAGTTCGAGGTACCTGTTGCTTCTCCCCTGGTGTCCGGGTTAGAAGGATTGTATCCTAATGGCCCATCGCCAAAAATGTTAAAGAACGGAGCGTTCAAGGCTGCACCGAAACCCGCATTCAAGGCACCCTCGCTCTGTGTCAAACGGTCGGTTTGGCTAATCTGTAGCGACTCGCCGAATTTCAGCCTATTGCCTACTTTGACTTCGGAATTGGCCCTGAGCGAAAAGCGCTCGAAGGACTGCGCCCGCTGGATGCCTTCGTTTTCCAAATAAGATCCGGAAATGTAATAAGTCCCTTTTTCGCCACCGCCGCTGACGCCGACATTGTGGTTTTGGATAAAACCGTTTTTGAAAATGGCATCTTGCCAATCAATGGTTGGATCCCCGCTGAATTGGGAAAAATCCCTACCCAGCTCATCCTGGATGGTTATATATTGTTCGGTGTTTAAAACGTCCAAAGTTTCCCGCGCTGAAGCGGTGGAGGTGTAACCGTCATAGGTAACCATGGGGTCGGTAGCGCTTCCTTTTTTTGTGGTAATGATGATGACACCATTCGCACCCCTCGCGCCATAAATGGCCGCGGAGGCAGCATCCTTTAGAACATCGATAGTAGCTATATCACTAGGATTTATACTGGCTAACGGATTGGAGTCCGTGGTTGAAGAGGTATTTACCGTGATGTTGTTCGTTCCTACAACTGGTATTCCGTCGATAACATACAACGGATTCGAATCCGCACTTAGCGTACCTATACCACGGATATTGACGCTAATAGGCGCGCCAGGGTCACCGCTACGGTTGGTAATATTCACTCCGGACAGCGTACCCGCCAATACCTGATCTGGACTGACAATGGGTTGTTTCACAATATCCACGGCATCGATTGATCCGACGGCCCCGGTCAGATCCGATTTTCTTTGCGTGCCATATCCGACCACGACGACCTCGCTCAGGGCCTGTGCGTCTTCCGATAGGGTAACATCGATAACCGACTGGCCGTCAATAGGTATTTCTTGTGTGGCATAGCCAACGTAGGAAAAAATAAGGGTAGTGGCAT
Source organism: Pricia sp. (assembly GCA_049683055.1). Taxonomy (GTDB): domain Bacteria; phylum Bacteroidota; class Bacteroidia; order Flavobacteriales; family Flavobacteriaceae; genus Pricia. Next base: position 1,183 of record JBAUIP010000282.1, on the reverse strand, counting down.
CGGCAGGCGCTTCGATAGAATATTTACCATCGAAATCAGAGGTAGTACCTAAGGTAGTTCCTTCTACGACCACACTGGCACCGGGAAGGGGCCCTTGAGAGTCCGATATCGTTCCGGTAATAGTTTGGGCAGAGAGCGCCGAAAGCCCGATAAAAAACATTAACATTAATGTTAAGGCAAAAAGGCCATTGCCATTTCGTCTGGCGGAATTTCTGTTCATAATGTGTCGGTTTAAGTTAGTTAATTAGAGGGCAATAGTTTTGTCCTGGGTCAAAGGACGTGCAATAAAGCAGATTACATTCGATGCCATTGGTTGTTGAAGCTATAGCTTCGGTTCACTATGTAAAAGTCAAGATTTTAAAGGATATCGATCAATCTCCTTAACTCAAACTCGACATTTTTGGAGAGCCATACTTCCTCTACTGAAAATCTTCGATTCTGTTGTGTTTCGTGAAAGTGCAAATTTTTTTCGGATGGCACAACTTTTCCCCATATTTTCAATCAAACGTAGTGTAAAATAGGTATTCAATAATTGTAGGGGTGCCTTTTTTCATAAATAGTGAAAATAGGAATATCTGGAAGCAGAGGATATCACGACTGCCCATAAGGGTATTTTAGTTATACCGGATATTGCTTAAGCTGTCTGCCCATAATTTCTAAAAATGGACCGAAACCCCGACTAGTCCCGCCCCAAAATTCAAATCCCAACTCACCTTTTTATCCTTGAGGGATGCCCTTCGCTCCGCTGCATCGTTGTACTTTTTATCGTACTTACCATCTAAATAGCGGTCGATGGATTCTACCGTGGCGACACTGATCGCGATGGCGAATACGAAATCGCTGAGCCAATGTTGGTTGTCCCAGATACGGGATATTCCGGGGGTGGCTCCCAGAGTATAGATGCCGGCTTTGATCCAGGGGCTTTTGAATTGCTTGCCGATGGCGTAGGCATTGGTGAAAGCCAGCAGCGCATGACCGGAAGGAAACGAGTGGAATTTTCTATCGGAATTAAAGGGGTCGAAGGTGAACTTGCCCAACTCGGCAGCAGGCCTGGCGCGACCGATGGCGGATTTGAGTATCTGTTGTAAAAAACCTGCGGAGGCCGCGGAGGCTACCAGTAAAACGCCGGTACGCCGCAACTTCTCGTTTTTGGTGAAAAGTCCGGCCAGATACACGCCCGAAG